>DATISV010000075.1:0-10294 GCA_035468505.1 Luteolibacter sp.
GGGAATCGCGACGCTGACATGATCCGTGTCCACGCCGGGCGTGATGGTCACGCTGCCGGAACTTGTCAGGGGAATCGTCACCTTCGTCCATCCGGTGAAATCGGTGGTGTATTCCACGACTTGTGTCACTCCCGGCACGGAATCCTGGTTGCGGTCGTATTCAAAGGTCCAGCTGCCGGCTGACGGTGCGTTGCCCGTCGGCAGGATGCTTGAATCACCGACCATCGGATTTCCCCGCAGCACGAATTCGAGCAAGTTATAGATGCCGTCGAAGTCCGGATCGTCGAGCGGTCCGTCGTTCACACCTTCGGTCAGCCCTTGCGCGGGATCGGCGGCCCATGCCTGGAAGGGGCTTTGCGGAGTGGTCGAGAGCAATTCGAGCATCGCGTCGCCCATCGCTTCGCCGATCTGGAAGTAACTCTCGCCGTTTCCGTTCCAGTGATAGCCCTGGTCGATGGGCGACTGGAACGGACTGTAGTCGAACGGCCGCGTGTCCACGGTCGTCACCGTTCCGGCAAACTCAGGATGGAGCAGGGGATCGGAAACATTTCCCTGCGCCTCGATCAGCGAGCCCGGGCCCGAAGGCGCGTTGGCCATGCCGGTGTTGGCGATCACGAAGGGCAGGTCCGGCACGTTGAATTCGGCGCGAATGTCGTTGATGAGATTGGTGAGGTTGAATTCATACTCGCCGGGATCGCCGCGGTCGTTCCAGCCCTGGTGCCAGCCGAAACCGCTTAACTCATATCCATTGCCGTCGTAATCCGGATAGTAGGTGGCGAGGTCGTTCAACACGGTGTGGACCTTGTTGACCATGTCCAGATAGAAGGGGCCGACCGTGCCGCCGGAGCTGGGCGGACGGAAATCGACTTTCAGCGACTTGCCGCCCCACGCGGTCTTGATGAGGAGCACCTTGTCGCCAAGTCCCGCGCCCACCACATGTCCAAAGGCATATTCGGGACCGATGCGTCCGTCGGTGGTTGAGAAATTGACACCGAACATCGCGTCCAGATACCCCGCGCGCTTCACCGCGGTATTGCCATTCACGGTGTCCCAGTAAGATACATAAACATCGTCGCGTGTGATCAGCCTTGGCAGCCCGTTGGCGAGCACGTCCGGGTCGAGAAGATAGCCATACTTGAGTGGATCGCGCGTGGTGGCGCCGCGCAGGCTGCCGATGCCGCCGACGATCAGCGGGCCGGTCAGGTTTTCCGGATCGCGCCCGAATTCCGTCCTGCCGTGTCCCTGCATGTTCGATTGCCCGGCGAGGATGAAAACCTTCAGCTTGCCGTTGCCCGCGGGCGCGTCCACATGCTGGGTATAGATGTCGGAGCCGGGTTTGTTGGCCAGGTCGCCCGAATACAAGGCGGTGATCCGCCGCACGCCGGTGGGCAGGGCGCTTGCAATGATGCTCGCTTGAAACGCACCGTTCAACGCACTGCTGCCGATGAGGTTTTCGCGGTCGTAGAACTCGACCGTTCCGGTAGGGGATGAACCCGCGACCGTCGCGGTGTAGGTCACGGAAGCGCCGGAAGGCGAGGGATTGGTTCCGCCGGTCAACGCGAGCGTGGTGGTGGTCGCCGCGCGCTCGTCAACGACCTGGACAGACAGGGGCGCGGAAGTGCTGCTGGCATAGGTCGCATCGCCTTGGTATTGCGCGACGACATTGCGGGTGCCTTCCGGCAGCGCCGTGGTGGAAACGCTGGCTTGAAAAGATCCGTCGAGCGGGCTGCTTCCGAGCAGGGTGAGACCGTCGTAGAATGAAACCGTCCCGGTGGGCGATCCGCCGCTCACGGTGGCCGTGAACGTCACCGACAGGCCGATATCGGTCGGGTTCGTGCCGCCGGTCTGGGCAATGGATGTGTTGGTCGGGGTTTTCGGCGGGCCGACGGTGACGATACCGAGACCGGAAAAATAGGTGTCGTCGCGGTTGTCAGCGGGAGAGGCGGTCGATCCCCAGGTGCCGTTGGCGGCGGGTGTGCCGCCCAGGGACAACGAGGTGGCGTTGGCGGAACCGACGAAGTCGAGTTGCAGCTTCGCACCCGATGCGATCGAGAGGGAGCCGGTTCCGAGCGAGTTTTCCGTTTCGCAGACGATTGTGCCGGCGGCGATGATGGTGCCGCCGTAGCTGTTGTTTCCGGAAAGGATCAGCGTGCTGGCGTTCTTCCATTTGTTCAAGGTGCCGGCACCGCTGATCGGGCCGCTCAGCCGCAGCGAGGCGGTGGCGTTGGTGCAATGCACGTTGAGATATTTCCCGGCGTTGATGACGAAGGCGTTGGTGACGCCGTCCGGGTAGGTCATGTTGCCTGGCAGGTCGATGCCCGCCTTGAAACCACCGACCTGCGACGGGGTGCCGGTCAACTGGTTCTGGTTCGCCGTGAAGGTGCCGGTGCCAAGCGCGGTGTAGGAAGCGATGAGCAGGCCTGCGTCGCCGGTGGCGTCGATGGTGGTCCCTCCTTCGTAGGTGTTGTTTCCGGACAAGGCGAGGGTCCGGCTCGAACCCGTGATCTTGATTCCTCCGGGGCCGGAAACCACGCCGTTGCGGAACCAGCTTCCCTTGTTGTCGTTTCCGAAAGCCATGGGGAACTCGACGAGTCCTCCCGACAGGAAGAAGTTGTTGTCGATGTGTTCGTTGCTGGTGTTGTAGCGGCCTTCCTCGCTGGCTTGGATGAACTTCGTGCCTCCCGCCAGAGTGACGGTGCCGGTGCCGAGCGCCGCGCGCGAGCGGATGCGCAGGGTGCCCGCGTTCACCGTGACGCTGGAGAACGAGTTGGAATACTTGTTGCGATCCGCGGCGGCACCGAACTGCTGGCCCAACGCGGGATCTCCGAGTTCCAGTTCTCCGCTTCCGTTTTTGACCAGCGCGCCTGTTAGAATGGACGGGCCGCCGATGGGCTTGCTGGCACCCATGATGCCGGTGGCGAAAGTGACCTTGTTATCCGAAGTCACGGTGGTGGAGGAGGGAGACCGGCTGACGATTTCGGTGATCTCGCCGCTGGTGCCGCTGAAGAGCACCGCGTCGCCGTCCGCAAAGACCGTGTCATCGCCCGACCAGTTGGCGTCGGTGGTGTTCCACAAGTTGTTCGTCGCGCCGGTCCAGGTGAGATTGCCCGCCTGGGCGAGGCATGGGAGAAGGAAGGCGGCGGCCATCAAGGCCATTTTGTGAGTCCGGCTGTTTTGGGTCATGGGAAATGCGGAATGAATGGGTTTGCAGCGTCATGAGATACGACGGCCGAACCAACTACCGGAAAGCGCAAACGGCAACGTCGTTCTCACATTATTTTCCCGTTATCTCGACCTCATCGGAGGTGGAAACCGGTCGAGCTCCATTCTTCCAGCGCGCACGCCTTGAGCAGTGGGGTTTCGTCGAAAGCAATATCATGTCAGCGACAACGGCAACGCCTTCACCGCCCACGCCACGCTGAACCCACTTCTCTGTCGTCCGGGTAGGACAGGTTGTTTCATTCATTGCCAGATCTGATTAATGAATCATGACATTCAACAAATGGGGATATTACCCCGTCCTTGGCGGGTTGTCATACGATCATGCGACTTCCCAAGTCTCCGGGCTTATCACACCGTTCAAAAGCGTAATAGATTGTCAATTCCAAGACCACCGACATCCCCGCCATGAAAAAAAACCTCGTAGCTCCAATTGCCATCCTCAGTCTCGCCGCGGCGCTGCCATCCCAGGCAGTAAATATTGATGTGGCCGACTTCAGTCTGACCCCTGACGGTGGCACAACCGTGGGTGTCCAGAACACGAACATCAATACTCCGAATGGCGGCACGGTGCTTCCAGCCAGTGGAAC
Organism: Luteolibacter sp.; assembly: GCA_035468505.1. Lineage (GTDB taxonomy): Bacteria > Verrucomicrobiota > Verrucomicrobiia > Verrucomicrobiales > Akkermansiaceae > Luteolibacter. The sequence goes on from DATISV010000075.1 coordinate 3,810, forward strand.
GCCCGTGGTCTATGTCGTGTCCACATTCACCTTCGGCACGGATTCGGACGCGCACCTGCAATGGCAGTTCTATGTGAACGAAACGACTGCGCCCCGCCTGGGTGTCGAGATTCAGGACACCGGACTGGTTCAGTTCCTCGGGTCGGGCGATACCACCCGGACGAACTTCAATTTCAATCAGGACATGGCGGGGCAAACCGTCACCTTGCTGGCCAAGCTGTCCTACGATGCGAACAACAATGTCACCTACGAAAAGTCCGGGGCATCTGACGACACCATCTTGAACGTCTGGATCAATCCGACGGGTTCCTCAGTCGAGGGATCGGGCCTTTCGGCGGGCGACATGAGCACGATTTGGAACTCGGCCGGGTTCAACTGGTTCAGGCAGATCATCCAAAACCAAAGCACCCCCGGAACCTCCGGGGACTCCTCGATCACCGATACATGGGTTCTCACCGGTGCCAACGCCACCTTTGCCAACGCTCTCGCGCTGGCGCAGGGTGGGACGCCACCGCCGCCCGGCGACGTGGATGCCAATATCTCGACCGTTTCCGCGTCTCCGGCTTTCGTTCCTGCGGATGGGGCCACGACCTCGACCATTACGGTGACCCTGCTGGATTCGCTCGGAGATCCGGTCCCGAACAAGGATGTCACCTTGGCGGGTAGCCCTGGAAATGCGGTCATCGACCCGTTGTCCGCCGTGACGACCGATGCCAGCGGACAAGCGACTTTCACGGTCACATCCAGCACTGCGGGCGATGAGGAATTCACCGCGACCAACACGACCGACTCCCAGGTCATCCCCCAGACCGCCAGCGTGACATTTGTCGGTGCGGCCGACGCCGGGCTTTCCACCGTCTCGGCGTCACCGATTCATGTTCCGGCGGACGGGACATCGACCTCCACCATCACCGTCACGGTGCTCGCTTCGGGTAACATTCCACTGCAAGGCAAGGATGTGACGCTGGCCAACACGGCCGGCCCGCAGGCCGCCGTGATCGATCCCGTCGGGGCGGTGACCACCGATGCCAGTGGCGTGGCGACATTCACCGTGAGTTCAAGCACTTCCGGAGGCGAGGAGTTCACCGCCACGGTGACCACGGACTCCCTCGAAATTACCCAGACCGCCACCGTGAATTTCGTGGGACCGTCTGATGCGGGAAATTCGACGGTCGTGGCATCGCCTTCCGCCGTGGTTGCCGATGGCGTCGCGACTTCCACCATTACTGTGAGTCTGAAGGATGCGAACGGCTTCCCGGTTGAAGGCAACGACGTCACCCTGGCCAACACCGCAGGGCCACAAGCGGCGGTCATCGATCCGCTGACACCCGTGACGACCGATGCCAACGGCGTGGCGACCTTCTCGGTCAGTTCGAACACACTCGGGACAGAGGTGTTCACCGCCACCGATACGACGGATTCGGTTGCGATCACCCAGACCGCCAGTGTTGACTTCCTGGATCCGGCCATTCCCTATGCGATCAACGTCAGCTTCAGCGGCTTCACCAACGTCAATCCGGCAAACACCATAGAGGTCGAAAGCGAACTCGTCGGCCCCGCCGGCGGCTTGGGCACGCGGTGGAACCAATTCGCCGCAAACAGCTCATCGGGAACCTTGCTCGACCCCACGGGCATCGGCACGGGTGTCTCCTTCACCACCGACTTCTCGGAAGGCCGCTATGATGGTACCGGAGCCACCCCGATGCTGCGCTCGACATTGACGGATTTTGCGAAAGCCAATACCGCCCCTACCCGCACGTTCACCATCACCGGCCTGGTGCCGGATGCTGCGTATGACGTCTGGCTCACCGCTTTCCGGAACCAAGGGTCCGCCGCCGAGCGCATCTACGGCAGGTGGATCGCGAACAATTCGACCACCTCTGCCGGCACCCAATTCATCGACAACCGCGACGGCCAGAACGGCACGACCTTCGTCGAGGGCTACAACTACGTCGTCTTCACCAGTGTCGTGGCGGATGGGAGCGGCCAGATCTCTTTCGTCGGCGACGCCATGGGCATTGAAGAAGGTGCCGATGCCGACTACCGCCAGGGCCTGAGCGGCTTCCAAATCGCTCCTGCGGCTGGACCGCCACCACCCACCACCAGCCTGGTCATCGACCTCGGCACCAGCCCGACTGGTACGACAATCCTTGGCGGCCAGTACATTGGCAGCGGCCCCACCAACCTGCCGATCCCCGAACTGCCGGTCGGCTCGATCCTGCGGTCGATCGAGATGGATGTCGCTCTTGAGGCGACCGACAACCAAAACTTCGCCTCCGATCTCGCGGTGTTGCTGGATCCGACGCCGGAAGCTCCGGGAGGCGATTTCTCGGTCGAGATTACAAACGGAACCTCGCCCTTCGGCGCGACCGTGTCGCTCGGCTGGTCTTCCGGTGACGCCGGTCCAGTCACCCCCTTGACCGATACCAAGACAGCGGCTGATTGGGCGGCGGTTTCACCGATCGATCTCGCCACCACCGGCCTGTTCCTCGGCAATGCCTTCGGCAGTGCGCCCGAAGGCGGCACCTGGTCGGGCACCATCACGCTGACCTATGACGTGGTGAGTCCCGCGACCGAATACGGAACCTGGTCCGGCGGCGAACTGTTCGGAGACGACAAGAACGGCGACGGCGTGGACAACGGCATCGCCTTCCTGCTCGGTGCGGACAATCCGGACGACAATGCCAACGGCCTTCTGCCCGCGGCCGGCAATGACGGCAGCGGGTTGGTGATCGAGTTCAGCATGCTCAACGCCGACAATCGCGGTGACGCCGCGCTCACCCTGCAATGGAGCAACGACCTCGGCGTGACCGACCTGTGGGAGAACAATGAAGCCGTCGTGCCCGATGTTTCCGGCACGGTCAACGGTGTCGAATTCGTCATCACTCCCGGCGATCCGACCAATGCCGTTGAGGCGACCATCCCCTCGACCGAGGGCACGGGCGGCAAGCTCTTCGGCCGGCTTTCGGGCAGTGAAAACTGATGCCGCACCAATCAAACATCATCACCCGGCCCGGATGTTTTCTTCCGGGCCGGGTCTCGTTTATTTGCATGTGCCCCGATCATTCCGCACGGCCGCTTCCCGCATGGATCCATTCGGCGCGTCAAGAAAACCATTGTTCTCATGGCTTGAACGCGTTCCGCAGCGAGTTATAATGATACAAGCAGTTGCGAATTAAAAACCCATGATCCCCTGCGCATGACGTCCCAGTGTGTTTCCGCGACTGTGAAGTATGAATCCCGGCCCGCCGCCCGCATTGCCCGATGCCTGGTGGCGGCATTCTGCTTGCTGACAATCCTGGCAAGCCACGCCCAGGCCGCGCCTCCCGATCTCACCGCCGGCGGCGTGCCGGACAATACCCGCACCACCAACCTCGGTCCGACCGGCCTGCGCGGCTGGGTTTATCATGTCAATTCCGGCGGCCGCCGCGCCGACACCAGCGAAGCGCGCCAGATTCTCGTCACGAGTGTGGCCGCCGGCTCGCCCGCCGCCGGGATTCTCGCGGTCGACGATGTCATTCTGGGTGCGGACGGCACCGGTGCCTCCGCCACGGATTTCACCTACGACGCCCGCAAGGCGCTCGCCGACGCGATCAACGCGGCCGAGGCCCGCACTCCGGCCACACTCAGCCTGCTGCGGTGGCGTGACGGCGGCACCACCACCGTCACCGTCACTCTCCAGACGATGGGTGCCTACAGCGCCACCGCGCCCTACAACTGCCCGAAATCCGCGCTCATCCTCCAGCAGGGAATCGCGGCGATCATGGCAGGGGAAACCGCCGGTCGTTACTCCTTCAGCACCCTTGGCCTGCTAGCGGCAAACGATCCTTTAGATCCCGCCAACGCCGCGCGCCTGGCCCGCGCCCAAGACGAGGCCCGCGCCCGGATCCCCACCGAGGCCCAAATGCAGCAGATGATGTCCGACCAACGCGACACCGCTTCGCCATGGGAGCGCGGCCACACGCTCGTCATGCTTGCCGAATATTATCTGCTCACCGGCGACGAGGAGGTCATTCCCGCCATCGAGGCTTACGCGGTGAACATCGCCCGCAACAGCAGCCTGTTCGGCACCAAGGGCCATATCTTCGCCACCAAGAATCCCGACGGCAGCGACACCGGCCCGATGGGTGGCGTTTACGGCCCGGTCAACAACGCCGGCATGCCCTGCTACCTCGGCCTCGTCCTCGCCCGCGAGTGCGGCATCGCCCATTCCTCGATCACGCCCGCCATCGAGCGCATGAACATTTTCTACCGGGGATATATCGGGTTGGGCACCGTCCCCTACGGCGAGCACGAACCGGCATGGGACGGCCACGAAAACAACGGCAAAAGCGGTTTGGCCGCGCTCGCCTACACCCTCCAGAGCGACCGCATCGACGAGGGCAGATACTATGCGCAAATGGCCACCGCTTCCGCCGCCGACCGCGAACTCGGCCATACCGGCGCGTTTTTCAACTACCTCTGGGCACCGCTCGGCGCGGCCTGTGGTGGCGACGAGGCCGCCGCCTCGCACTTCAGCCGCATCCGCTGGATGCTCGACCTCAACCGCCGCTGGGATCATCGCTTCGACTCCGACTGCCTCAACGCCGAAGGCCCCAACAGCGGATCGCAATACAACGATTTCCGGATGAGCACCGCCGCCCTGCTCACCTACGCGCTGCCGCTGCGCCAACTCCGCATCACCGGCAGGGACCACGATCCTGACCGCTGGCTAAGCTCCACCGAGGTCGCCGCCGCCGCCTCCGTGGACGGCTACAATGCGGTGCCGCGCACCAACAGCCAGCTCATCGCCGATCTTGGCAATTGGTCGCCCTGCGCCCAGCGCCGCGCCGCCATGCAGCTCGCCACCCGTTCGATCGACACCGCCACCCTCAACCAACTCACCGCGCTCGCCAACGATCCCGGCGGCAGCTCGCGCGTCGGTGCCTGCCTCACGCTCGGACGCATCATCAACAGCTCCACCGCCAACGCCCGCGCCGCCACACTCGCCACCCTTCTGACCGACCCTGACAAAAGCGTCCGCTTCATGGCCGCCGAAGCCATGCGTTACCTGCCGCAGACGGCGAAAATGACCCAACTCAACGCCATCCTCTCCGCCGCCGCCACCACCGCCAAGCCGCTCTTCCCCCTGAACCCGGACGATCCGCTCCACTTCGCCCACGGCCGCCTCGCCATGCTGCTTTTTTACAGCGGCAACGCCTACGGCCCGCGCGGCGTGATCTGGGGATCCGGGATCAACGGAGTGGACCGCAACCCGCTTTACCCCGCCATCCGGGCCGTCGCCGCCAACCCCGTCGGCCAGGCCCGCAGTTGCCTTACCCAGACCTACCGCAGCCTGACCGCCGCAGATGTCGATGCCCTCGCCCCGTCGATTGTCGAGTCCGTGCGCTTCGGCGCGCCCTCCGACAAGATGTTCAACGGCGGCGTCCGCCAGGGCGGGCTCGATGCCTTGGAAAAATTCAACAAAGCCGAGGGCGTGCCACTGAGCATGATCTACATGGTCGATGACACGCGTGGCGATGCCTACACTTTCGGACTCAATATCCTCGCCAAATACGCCGGCAGTGGCACCACCGTCACGCCCGACCCGAACGTCATCGGTTTCTGCCAGGCGTTGCTGGGAAGCTCGCACGTCTCCGCCGCTCAGGCCGTCCTCAATGCCATCGCCGCCGATCCCGATCCCGCCCCCCTCACCCCGTTCAAAAGCGTCCAGTCGGTCAGCGCGGACGCCTCCTCGCTCAACCTCCCCGCCAACCAGACCACCCTCCGCGCCAACGCCACCGATCTCGCCGAGGGCGATCTCGTTTACACATGGCGCAAGGTCCACGGCGCGGGACATGCCAGCTTCACACCAAACGGCACCGCCGATGCCAAGGACTCCGTCATTCAGTTCGACGACACCCCGGGACAATATCTTTTCGAAGTCACAGTATCCGACTCTCGCGGTCTCACCGAGGTGTATGGCACAGTCGCCGTCACCCTGCGCAATCCGGACGGCACCCTTCCGCCGAACGATCCGCCCGTCGCCCACCCGCAGGGGGTTTCGGCCAATCCGGGTTCGAACACCCCGATCACCCTCACCGGCACCGATCCCGAGGCCTATCCGCTGGTGTTTTCCGTGACCAGCCAGCCGGCCAATGGTTCGGTCGAGGGTATCGCTCCCAATGTGACCTACATGTCGAACGCCGGCTTTACCGGCACCGACAGCTTCACTTTCGAGGTGATGGACAGCGAAGGCCAAACCTCCTCGGCCACCGTCACCATTGATGTCAGCACCGCCGGCATCGAACTGTATGTTCACGAGGGCTTTGATTACGATGTCGGCTCGCTCACCGGCCGCAACGGCGGCAGCGGATTCGCCGCGGGGTGGCTCGCCAGCACTGGCGCGAACCAGGCGGCTTCGGTCTGGGACGAGACCGCCGACGTGGTTTTTGACAATGCCAACTTGAATTGGGACGGCATCCTCAACAACGGCTTCCCGACCA
>DATISV010000076.1:0-1976 GCA_035468505.1 Luteolibacter sp.
TTCATGGTGTGGGATAGTTGACTCTTGAATCACTTCCGGGGGGAAGCGGTGGGGGATAGGGTGGGGGATAGGGTGGGGGATAGGGTGGGGGAAAGATCCATGTATAAGATCAATGAATCTAGATATGCCGACCAGCGCACCGGGCAAGTGATTTTTCCGTGAAGATTCCTTGGTTTACACAAAAGGCTGGTTTTCAAAGCTCGAAGCGCGAAGCGGGAGGGCGTTTTTTTGCTGGGAATACTTCAGAGGGCCAAGGAATTATGGCCGCTGGCATCCGGTTTGGCCGGCCTGCGGCCATCGGTTCCGGAGTGAGGCCATGGTTCGCGCCCCAGCCTGTATTCACTTGCCCCCGGTCCCCGGCTTGATTACGGCGTCGCTCCCAGCCGGCAGCCCGCCGGCCGGCAACCACACCCGTCACCATGCCGATCACCCGCGCCCTGCTGTCCGTTTCCGACAAGACCGGCCTCGCCGCCTTCGCCAAGGAACTCCACGACCTAGGTGTGGAACTGCTCTCCACCGGCGGCACCGCCAAGGCCCTTCGCGACGCCGGCCTGCCGGTCATCGACGTTTCCGATTTCACCGGCGCGCCGGAGTTGTTCGACGGGCGGGTGAAAACGCTCCATCCCAAGGTCCACGGCGGCCTGCTCCACCGGCGCGACGACAAGGAGCATCTCAAACAGGCGAAAAAACACGACATTCCGCCCATCGATCTGGTCGTCGTGAATCTCTATCCATTCGAGGAAACCGTCAAAAAACCCGACGTCACCCTGGAGGAGGCCATCGAGAACATCGACATCGGCGGCCCCTCGATGCTGCGCAGCGCGGCGAAAAACCACTCGCACGTCACCGTGGTCGTCGATCCGGCCGACTACGCCCGCGTGATCGCCGAGATGAAGGAAAACAGCGGCGAAACCACCAAGGGCCTGCGCGAACAGCTCGCGGTGAAGGTTTTCCTGCGCACCTCGCAATACGACGCGGCCATCACCAATTACCTCGGCCAGTGCCGCAATGGCACCGGCTGCAATTTCACCCTCAGCCTGCCGCTCGAACAGGAACTGCGCTACGGCGACAATCCGCACCAGAAGTGTTCGCTCTATGGCAAATTCGGCGAGTTCTTCACCCAGCTCCAGGGCAAGGAGTTGAGTTATACCAACATACTCGACATCGAGGCCGCCGCCGACCTGATCCTCGACTTCGTCCGTCCCACCGTCGCCATCCTCAAGCACACCAACCCGTGTGGTGTGGGGCAGGACGACGAGGACCTGCGCGTGGCCTGGCAGAAAGCCTTCGAAACCGACCGCCAGGCGCCCTTCGGCGGCGTGATCGTCTGCAACCGTCCGCTCACCGTGGAACTCGCCCGCGTGATTTCCGAAATCTTCACCGACGTGATCATCGCTCCCGACTTCGAATCCGATGCCCGCGCGCTGTTGCAGAAAAAGAAAAACCTGCGGCTCATGAAAATGAACGACGGCTATCTGGTCGAGAAGAAGGCCCCGGTCATCCGTTCCTGCCCGGGTGGCCTGATGGTCATGGACCGCGACCACACCGCGCTCGGCCTCGACAACCTCGAAAGCAAGGTCGTCACCAAGCGCCCGCCCACCGAGGAGGAAATGCGCGCCATGCGCTTCGGTTGGCGCATCGTCAAACACGTCAAATCCAACGCCATCGTTTACGCCTCCACCGACCGCACGCTCGTCATCGGCGCCGGCCAGATGAGCCGGGTGGATTCCTCGCGCATTGCCGTGTGGAAAGCCAAGGAAGCCGGACTCGACCTCAAAGGCAGCGTGATCGCCTCAGACGCCATGTTCCCCTTCGCCGACGGCCTGCAATCCGCCATTGATGCCGGCGCCACCGCCTGCATCCAGCCCGGCGGCTCGATGCGCGACGAAGAAGTCATCGCCGCCGCCGATGCGGCAGGGATGGCGATGGTCTTCACCGGGCACCGGCATTTCAGGCATTGATCCCCTTTCCGGGAT
>DATISV010000077.1:0-6720 GCA_035468505.1 Luteolibacter sp.
ACCGCGGTCCGCCAGGCCCATGCCGAGGGCCGGCCGGCGGACATCCTCGAGGAAATCGCCCGTATTCAGGGCCACGACGAGGAGCGCATCGGTCCGGTGATTCTGGATCTGGGAAACAAGATTTCCCTCACGCTCACGCCGTGTGCGCCGCACGTGCCATTCGCCGGAAAACTGATCGCGCCATCGGCCTTCTACGATTCGTTCGACCAGATTCACAAGCTCGCGCGCATGTTGCTCAGCCCGGTGGTTTACGCCGAGGACACCGACGCCATCGGAACCGCTTCCATCAATCCATTTGCCGCCGCCATCCTGTCCGAGGAAATCGAATCCGCCGTTTTCAAACGTTTCGGAATCCGGCCCTTTGTCACCATCGCTCGGCTCGATTACGAAAGTTGGGCGTTTCTGACGCGGAAGCATTTCGAGCTTTAAGAGTCTAAATGACTGAAGGTCTTAAAGTCCTAAAGTCAAAAGAGGAGAACATCATGACGATCAAACGTTTCGAGGATTTGCGGATCTGGCAGCAAGCGCGGGCCCAGGCTAACGCGGTGTATGACTCGTTTGGTCATGATACGCCGACAGGCAGGAATTTCGGATTCCGCGATCAGATTCAAAGATGCGCCGTCTCCGTCATGAACAACATTGCGGAGGGTTTCGAACGCCGCAGCGACAAGGACTTCGCCCATTTCCTCAACATTGCCAAGGGCTCCAACGGCGAAGTGCGCAGCATGCTCTATCTAGCCGAAGACCGCCATTACCTTGCGACTGAAATCTCCGAAGAAATGCGCTCCTTCGCCGAATCATTGAGTGAAGGTATTGAAGCCCTTGCCCGTCATCTTTTGTCCGAATGACCTCTTCAGACTTTCAGACCTTTAGACTTTCAGACCTTTAGACCTCTTCGTCCCATGCTCGAATTCGATGGCATCTCCTTCAACGAACTGATCAGCCGGCGCATCATGAGCGAACTGGCCGGTCACGATCCGGGTTATGCCGAACTGGCACAGGACCAGGTGCCGAACCGGGTCACGCGCTACAGCTTCATGGCGGCCATCGCGCGGATCAACGGCCTGCCGTTCTTTCCCAAGATCGCCGAGTTCTGCGATGGCACCCTGCACGGTGCCTGCGACGCCACGGTGATGACGCGGGGGTTCTTCGTCCCGCTCTGCATGGCCGGCGAGGACAAGCTGATCGTCGCCATCGCCAATCCCTGGAGCCCTCTGGCCGAGGAGTATCTCGCGCCACGTTTCCCACGGCACGAAATCGTCAAGGTTGTCACGCTCGCATCCGAGGTCAGCCGCGCGATCGAGTCGGTGGCCACCAACAACGGCCCCAGCCGGTCCGACCTTGAGGCGATCGATGTCGAGGACATGGATGACGGCATCCATGACTTCGACGTCACCACCGATTACACCGAGCCGATGGCCCAGCTGGTGGCCACCATCATGTCGGACGCGGTCAGGACCCGCGCCTCCGACATCCACTTCAAGGTGGAGAAGGAGACATTCTATTATGCGTTCCGGGTGGATGGCGACATCGGCCAGAAAATCGAGATTCCGATGAAGCTGAAGGACCGGCTGGATGCCTTCCTCCTCAACCTGATGAAGCTGCCCACCGAGATCCGCAACACGGCTCCGGGCATCTCAGGCCGCTTCACCATTTCCTATTTCCACCGGCCCATCGACATCCGCTACGAGCGCCACCGCACCTACCGCGGTTATCACGTCACCATGCGCCTGCTCGACAAGAGCAACATCAACGTGACGCTCGGCAAGGGCACGCTGGCCTTCGACGACGAGACGATGTTCGCCCTCAACCGGGTGATGAAAATCCCCGCCGGCATCATCGTCATGTCCGGCCCCACCGGCTCCGGCAAATCCACCACGCTCAATGCCATTTTGCGCGAGTTGAACCGTCCGGAGGTCAACATCCTCACGCTGGAAAACCCGGTCGAGGACGAGGTGCCCGGCATCACCCACTGCGATTTGAAATCCGCCAAGGAGTTCAAGCCGATGATCGCCTCCTTCATGCGTTCCGACCCCGATATCATCCTGATGGGCGAGGTGCGCGACCTCGAATCCGCCGAGCTGGCGATCGAGGCGGCGGTGACCGGCCACAAGGTGCTCACCACCATCCACACGCCGCGCGCCTCGCAGATCATCGAGCGATTCGAGCAGCTCGGCATCGAACGCTGGAAGATCGCCCAGACGCTCAAGGCCGCCTGCGCGCAACGTCTGATCAAGATGCTGTGTCCCTATTGCATGGAGCACATCCAGGGCATCGAGGAACTGGACCGCAAGACCTTCAGCCTTGATGAAACGTGGGCCGAGGTGCCGCTTTTCCAGGCCAAACCGGGCGGTTGCGGCGAGTGCCGCAATTCCGGCTACAGCGGCCGCACCGCCATTCTCGAGATCATTCCCATCACGCCGAAAGTCTCGGACCTGCTCTCCAAGGGCCTGATGAGCCCCTACGAGCTGGAAGTCCAGATCGCCGAGGAAGGCGTGCTTCCCAACCTGCGCCGCGGCGGCCTCCGGCTGCTGCGCGAGGGCAAAACCGACCTTGCCGCCATCAGCAAGGTCATCGACATGACCTACACCGATGACTAGCGCCACCACCACCGCCAAACCGGGCGTGCCCCAGGCCGCCGCCGCGCCCAAGGGGCTGCTCGCCTCGCTCAATCAGCCGAAAAAGGCCAGGGAGTTCAAAACCAAGGAACTCGTGGACATGTTCCGCGGTGTGGGTTCCATGCTCAGGGCCCAGATCAACACCGCCGACGCGCTGAAGTATTACTGCCACGGCCTCCCCAACAAGGCGATGGTGGATGCCTTGATGAAGGTTCGCGAAGACATCACCGCCGGTGTCAACGTTCACGAGGCCTTCCGTCGCACCGGCCGCTTCAGCGAGACGATCATCGGCCTGATCCAGGCCGGATCGGATGCCGGCCAGCTCAACCATGCCTTCCAATCGCTGGCCGATCGGCTAAAGAGCGAGCTGTATTTCAAGAAGCAGTTGAAAAAGGCGACCATCACTCCCGGCGTGATCATCGCGGTGCTGACCGGCGCGTTCATCGTCTCGCAGGTCAAGATCGTGCCGCAGGTCGAGGAAATGCTCAGCGGGGTGGGGGCCGAGCCGGATGGCATGACCGCCATTTCCTTCAAAGTGAGCCATTTCACCCAGAATGTCTGGCCGGTATTCGTGATGGCCGTCATCGCCATCGCCGTCACCATTGTTCGTTCGGCGAAGGTGCGCAACCTGATCCTCGGCTTCGCGATGTCGAAGTGGCGGCTGCTTCGCCTGCTCATCATGAGCCTGCGTCAAATGACCTTTCTTTCCACCATCAAGCTGCTCCACTCCAACGGCATCAACCTCGCCAAGTCGATCCGGGTTTCAGCCAACAGCGTTCGCAACACGCCGTTCTATCAGGAGCTGCGCGACGCCGCGGACAAGTACGAGCACTCCGGTGTGCCGCTCTCCACCGCCTTCGCCAAATACACCTCGGTGGACGCCCAGGTCACCCACATGCTCGCCATTGGCGAGAAATCCGCCTCGCTCGACAACCAGCTCGACATGCTCTGCGAGATGTATGAGGAGGACTCGCAGAATCACATGAATGCCTTCTCGGCATCCATCAGCTTCCTCGTCCTCCTCATTGCCGTCGGTCTCATCGCCGCAGTCTTCATCGGCACCTTCCTGCCGATCTTCCTGATGGGTCCGAAGATGATGCAGAGCGGCATGTAAAACCCGAATCTCCAGCAACGCCATGGCATCCGACGGCACAAGACGCGACATCGCCCGACGCAGCCACCGCTTCGCGCTCGCCGTCAGGAACTGTGCCGTCCGGCACCGTTGGGCGCGGGCCCAGTGGACCGACCTGAGCCGCCTGCTGCATTCCTCCGGCGCGGTGGCCGCGCACTTCATCGAAGCCGACCAGCGCACGCATCACCCGGATTCCACACGCCGCCTCGCGCTGGCCCGCGAGCAGGCCGCCGAGTCGATGTGGTGGCTTGAAGTGCTGGCAGAGACTTCGCCGGACCACGCTCCGCTGGCCCCGCTCGAACAACTCCACCATCAGGCGGAAAAACTGAACCTGCGGCTCCGCTCCATCCTGCGCCGCGGATTCTGATTCACCCGCTCTGTTTCCGGAAAATCCGCACCGCCCATCATCGCCATGCAACTCACCCGATTCGACCGCTGGTTGCGCGAGAAATTCGTTTACGAACTCCACATCCAGACCCTGCGTCCACCCGAATCGCTGCCGCACGGCATCCGCGCCATCGACCTGCCCGAGATGCCCGGCCGCCGCTACAAACACCTCTTCATCATCCGCGACAACAAGACCGCCGACGAACTGGTCAGGACGCTCAAGGAAAACAACCAGATGTACACCGCCCAGATTGTGGATCGCGAGGCATGGTACGTGCCCTTCGTCGCGCCCAAGGAGAAATCCGTCACCTGGTGGCTGTTCTCCACCGCCGTCATCGCCTGCTCCGTGATCATGGCGCTGCTCTATGTCAAGGGGCTCGCCCAAGATCCCGAGTTCCGCAAAAACTTCATGGAGGCTGTCGATCTCTTCAAAGGTTGAGAAGCTCGAATTTCGTGCTTTGCAATAAAATCAAAACCTCTTAAATTTTTTCGGTCATGAAAACCTCCGGTCAGTCCACATCCATCCGCAGAGGCTTCACGCTGCTGGAAATGACCATCGTCATCATGGTGCTCATCGCCCTCACCAGCACCGGCCTGGTCGTGAACCGCAAGATGGACCAGTGGAAGCTGGGTCGGGCCGCCAGCGAAACGCTGCGCCAGGTCTATTCCGCCCAGCGCATGTTCCTCGGCGAAAACCCGACGCGTCTTGTCAGCTCTCTTACCAACGAGGACATCATTCCCTATCTGCCCGGGAATGCGACGGCCATGCCCACCGTCAGTTCGCTCACCGGTGCCCAGCTTCCGATTCTCGTCAATGTCTCCCCCCCCGTGATCAATGCCGGTTCCGGTGTCGCCTACGACCCGTCCGGCGACAACCGGGACCAGCTATGGGACGTGGGAGAATGATGAACCGACTTTGCTGCCTGATGGCCGGCGTCCTGCTGACGCAGGCGGCTTCCGCGGATGATTCGTTCCGCCATGTCGGCGACTACCTGCTGAAGGCGCATTTCAAAATCACCGGCGAAAAAATCACGCCGATCCCGATGAAACCGCTCGCCTTCCGGGTTTACACCGATGGCGTGCGCGTACGTCTCGCCGCCGAGGGCGATGACGAATCGCGGACGGAATTCGAAATCTACCGCTCGGACGGCATTGGTCACCAACGACGCGGGGGCGGCGCGCTGGAAGTCATTCCCGGCCTGCAGGCCACCAGCAGCATTGGTGGCGTGTTCCGCCACTTGCGTCTTTCCGGAGAATCCTTCACGCTCACCACATTCCCCGGGGTTTCGGACCAGACGATCGTCAGCCACGCGATTGCCGCCGAGCCGATAGAAAACTCCAATTCCCGCACCCAAGCCCCCGACCACTCCCCATGAGACCACTCCCACCTCAACGTGATTTCGACGACCGCCCGGTCGAGACCCCGATGCTCGCACTCTCCGTCCCTTTCATCCCCGCCAGCGGACAATATTCGTCCAATAACCGCCGTGCCGGCTCCTGCGCCACCAGCCGCGCCTACCCGTGGCTGCTGGTCTTCAGCACACTGGTCGCCGCATTGTTCTGTCTGCTCTACATGACCAAGCCGGTCATCGTGCCATCCCCGGCCATGATCGCACCGGGCACGCCGCTGCAAGCCCAGGCCCGGGCAGCCGACAAGCCTGCGACACCATACGCCGCCACACCAACCCTATTGCCCGGAGAAAGCCTCCCCGGCGAAGACACCGCGGCTGCCGCCGACCCTGTGGCCAGCGATCCCCGCGAGGCACTCGCCACACCGCCCGCCAGCGCTGCCTTCGAGGAAACCAACCTCCGCATCCAGCACATCCTCACCGCCGGCACTCCCGATGGCACGCTCGACCGCATCGTTCTCGACGTGCCGGTGCTTTACGAGAGCCGCGGTCTGCGCTGGACCCCCGCCGAAGTCGAACAGGCCCGCGAACTGCTGGTGCGCCTGATGGACTATCAGGACAAGTCCCGCGCCCTCCGCGCCGAGGGGCTCACCCTGCTCGATGCCTGGAACAGCCTCGTCGAGCGATCCATCCCCGCCGGCGAACTCCGCGCCGACAGTCCTTCGCTCCCCTCCAACCAGGAAGACGCTGCCACCGCGCCCCGTCCGGCGGATTTCATCAGCAGCGATTCCATTCAAATCCAAAGTCTCGGAAAATGAAACCGATCCTCCCGCTTTTCATCTCATTGTCACTTGCCGTCGGTCCCGCCCTCGCCCAGCAAATCGACCTGGCCGAAGAGGATCCCGCTCTAGCTGCGGAGGAATCCGCCTCCGAGGAATCCCGAGAAACGGCTGACGAGGAATCCACCGACGAGCCGGATTCCGACGATGCCGGAAGTGAAGATTCCGAGGAGTCTCCGGAATCGCCCGCCGAGGGCTCTGTGGATGAGTCCGCCGTTGAAACGGATCAAGGGACCGAACAAGAGGAGAAAGATACAAGTGCCGACGACTTGGTCGCCGAATCCGCCGCCTCCGAAGAAGATCCCGCCATTCCGGAAGGCGAAAATGAAGCGCTGGCGGAAATCTACATGGAGGAGGAGGTTTCGGTCGAATCCGATCCCGTTCCTCCCCAGCCG
>DATISV010000078.1:0-5667 GCA_035468505.1 Luteolibacter sp.
CGATCACCGCCACGATCCCAATGAATGGCATAACTTGGCGGGCGATCCGCAGCATGCAGAAACCCTCCGGCGGCTGAAATCGTTCCTGCCGCAAAACGAAAAACCCCATGCTCCGGGCTCCGCGTCCCGCATCCTGGAAAAACGCGGGGACCGCTGGTTCTGGGAGGGCAAGCCGGTGGACGAACTGCCGCAGAGCCTCTGACGGCTGCCTTACCAGCGTTTTTGCCCGAGGTTTTCCATGCCCGTGCCGAGCTGTCGCAAATCGCGGCCCACGCCGATGAACGTGTTGCAGGAAGTCTGGAGCAGGGCCAGCAGCAGGACGATGACGGCGATTTTCATGGCGGGAGTTCTAGCACGGAGCGGCGGGCTTTCAACCCGGAAGAGACCGTTGTGAAGACGAGGTCGGTGCCGACTCGTCGAGGACGAGCACATAGAGCAAGGTGCCCGGCATCACGCGTTCCAACTCGACCGGTGCAGGACGCAGGCCCTTGGATTCGTCGTGAAGAAAAAGGATGTGGTAGGGGCGGTCCTGGTAGGTGAGCCGGAAGTCATCGAAGGTGAAGACCTCGGTGATGGAGGTTTTTTTCACGACCGCGCCGCGTTCGGTTAGATCCTGGAGTGCGGAGTGGCCGGGCGCTCCGGTGAAGCAGACTTGCGAGCGGACGTCGGAAGCGGCGGCGGTCTTGTGGTCGCGCTCGCGGTCCTGCGGGGCGAGCTGCCACACGCCCGCGCGGCCGAACTGATGAACAAAACGCTGGGTGGCCATCGAGTTCACCTCGTCGTTCGGAGTGCCGGCGACGAGCGAGCCGATGCCGTTGAAATCGAGTTCCTCTTCGGCGAATTCCGAGAGGATGTTGGCGCGGTGGGCCTCCAGCCCGAGCATTTTCGCGGCGGCGATGTTGGCATAGTTGGTATCCAGCAGCATCACCTGGTGACCGTCGTCGGCCAACGTCTTGGCGGCGAGCCGTGCCCACGCACCCGCACCGGCGAACAGGATGCCGGTCGGGTTTTTCGCGGCCAGACCGAGCGCGCGGGCAAGACGCGCGGCACCCAGCCCATAGACGGTGACGGTGCCGATGATGACGAGAAAGATGAGCGCGGAAATTTCGGCCGACTGGCTGGCGATGATTCCGGCCTGCTCGCCGAAATGGCTGCCGGAGCGCGCGGCGGCTTCGAATTCCAGCGCGAAGATCGAGGCCACGGCGGCGGCGACGATCCCGCGCGGGGCGAGGAAGGCGAGGAAGACACGCTCCCTGCCGGTGGTCTGGCGCGAGGCAATCAGCGAGCCGAAAACCGAGAGCGGACGGCCGACCAAGATCAGGAAAACCAACAGTGCGACGCCCTTCCACAGCGTGCCTGTTAGATCATCGACGGCGATCCGCCCCGACAGCACGATGAACAGTGAGGAGATGATCAAGGTGCGCAGGTTCTCCTTGAACTCGAGGATATGCCTCACCGAGACGCTGCGCTGGTTGGCGAGCGCGATGCCGAGCACGGTGACCGTCAGCAAACCCGCCTCCTTTTCGAATACGTTCGAACCGGTGAAGGCCACGGCGACCACGGCCAGCAGAAAGACCGGCTGGAGGTAATCCGGAATGAGATGTTTGCGCAGCAGAAATTCGACGATTTTGCCGAGGATGAAACCGCCGGCCACACCGATGAGCAGCAGTTTGGCGATGGCGGTGATGGATTGCGCCCAAGCGGTATCGGCATCCGCGGCGAGCGCGGCCTTGAAGACGAGCACCGCGAGGATGGCGCCGATGGGATCCACCACGATGCCTTCCCATTTGAAAATCGCGGCCATCTTGCGGGTGGGATTCACATGGCGCAGCAGCGGGGCGATCACGGTGGGGCCGGTGACTGTTAGAATCGCGCCGGCGAGCAAAGCGAGGCGCAGGTCGTAGCCGAGGACTTTCCACATGAAGAGCGAGGTGGCCGCCATCGAGAGCGCGACGGCCAGCGTGCACAGGCGCAGCACCGGCAGGCCGGAGCCGCGCAGTTCGCGGAATTTCAGCGTCAGCCCTCCTTCGAAGAGGATGATCGCCACGAACAGTCCGACGGCGGAAAGCAGCGGATTGAAGTGCGCGTCGCCCGCGGCGAGGTAGTCGTCGATCTTGACTCCGGTCCACTGCCCGAAGGCGAATCCGAACACCAGCAGCAGCAGGATGGACGGCAGTTTGAAGCGCCATGCCAGCCACTGGGCGAGCACGCCGATGGCGAGCACCATGGTGAGGAAAACGAGCGGCGACATGCCGGATCCACCGGCGAGGGCGAGCATTGCGGGCATCGCCGGAGATGTCAGCGGAAAGCGGGTCGGACGGCGATCCTAAAACTGGCTGTCCGCCTGCAAACTCCGCGCGGCAGTTTCCCCGCGGTTTCTGCGGCAGCGTTCGCTGCAATGGCGGACTTCGTCCCAGCATCGCTCCCACTTCCTGCGCCAGGCAAACGGCCGGCCGCAGGTGGAGCAGTTTTTCTGTGGCAGCCGGGACTTTTTCATGGCCTCAGGCATCGGGCGATTCGCTTTGGTTGCGTTCCAACAGCGATTGGAGATAAGCATTCTTCGGCGCGGGTTTCACCGGGCGCTCCTCGGTGTCGAGCATGTCGCGCACCCGGCAGCGGCTTTCGGCCACGAGTTCGCCGATGAGCGGGGCTTCGGGCAGGTTTTTCCAATACTTCTTCGGCATCTCGGATTGCATCATGCGCGTCTTGAGCCGCGCGGGATTGAAGATGCTGCGGTAGTAGGTGCGCCAGAGATCGTCGAGCGCGTCGCCATCCGGCGCGGCATCGCGCGAGACGCCGGGTGTGAATGTCAGCTCGCGGCCGTCCCAGTGCGCGCATTCGTCCGGCGTGAGGATGCTCCAGTCCATCGCGGCGAAGCGCTTGCGGAAAAACGGTGCGGCGAGCCGCACGATGTGGTGCTCGGGTTCGAACCATGCGACGAATTGCTCGCGCCCGCTCGTTTCATCGGTGCCTACCTGGCGGAAGCGGACGAAGGCATGCATCTTGTGAATCCCGCGCCCGACCGCCTTGGCCCAGCCATGGAGCTGGCGCATGTCGGGATCGGTGGCGATTTCCATCAGCCGCCGCTCGTCGTGCACGATGCGCCACAACACGCGGTATAACATCGCCCATCGCCGCGGATCGCGGTGCGCCGCCACCGTGTGCGCGAGATCGAGAAAGGCCCGCGGCACCTGCATCGAGTTGGAAGATGCGGGAGATTCGATTTCCCCGAACAAACCCGCGCCATCATTATCATCCGTCCACATCAACTGATCGGGCGGCACTTCCGCCGCAAGCAACCCGCGCGCGACCTCGCGCCAGGATTCGAAGTCGGGAGTGATGCGGACGGTTCGCATGGACTGGCGACTAATACCCCCGAACCGATCGGGCGCAATCCGGAACCGGTGAATTGACAACGCTTTTGTGACCCATTAATGTGCCACCTATGAAGCAGGCGAGCATTCGTGAGATCAAACATGAAACCAGCCGTGTGCTGGGCATGGTGGAGGCCGGACAGACGGTGGAAATCCGCAGGAGGCGCAAGCCGGTGGCGATTCTTTCCCCTCCTTCGAAGGCGGGGCCGGTGGAGATGCCGGATTTCCTGACAAGACTGCGGAGCATCTACGGAGATCGGGTCTTGGAAAAGACAGGCACGGAACTGGTGGATGAATCGAGGGGTGAGCGATGATGGAATATGCCGATACAGGTTTTCTGTGTTCCTTGTATGCGCCTGACGCCCACACCGTCAGAGCGGCGTCCGCGATGAGCCGGATGAGGTCCGGGCTCGCGTTTGCATGGATTCACCAATTGGAATTCCGCAACGCGCTGCGGCTGCGGGTTTTCCGCAAGGAGATCACGCCCGTGCAGCGTGACGCGTCGCTGAATCTCTTGCTGAAAGATCTGGCTGCGGGCGTGTTGATTCATGCGGATCCCTCGCAGAAGGAGCTGATGGTGGAAGCCGAACGGCTCAGCGCCTCGCATTCGGAGCGGCTTGGAACAAGAAGTCTCGATATCCTGCATGTGGCTGCCGCGCTGGTTCTTGGCTGCGGTGTTTTCCACACCTTTGACACGCGGCAGGCGAAACTCGCCAAGGCGGCGGGACTGAAGGTGAAGGGGTAGAGGCCGGCCGGCTCAAAGCTCACCGGACAGGACCGAGCGGACATCGGTCGTGGTCGGCGGCGGGTTGTCGAAGTCGAGTTCCATCTGCTTCGGCGGCGGCAGGAAACGGGCGCGAAGCGAGTCGCTGTCGAGGCCTAACAGAACCGGCGTGTGATCGGCGGCGATGATGAACGGCATGATCTTTTTCATCGCCAGCCGCAGCCGGACGAGGTCGGCGAGGCGCAGGCGGGAAAAACGACGGGCCTGGATAATGCGATCGGCATTGCGCACGCCGAGGCCGGGAACGCGCAGCAGTATTTCGCGCGGGGCGCGGTTGATATCTACGGGGAAGCTCGCGCGGTTTCGCAGCGCCCAGGCGAGTTTGGGATCGAGCGCGAGATCGAGGTTGGGCGCGGTTTTATCGGCGATTTCATCCACCTCGAAGCCATAGAAGCGCAGCAGCCAATCGGCCTGATAGAGCCGGTGCTCGCGGACGAGAGGCGGCGGCTTGATGGGCAGGATGGAGGAAGGCTCGGGGATCGGCGAGAAACCCGAGTAATAGACGCGTCGGAGCTTGTAACCCTGATAGAGCGTTTTGGCACGTTGCAGGATGGTGGCATCGGTGGAATCGTCGGCACCGACAATCATCTGCGTGCTCTGGCCGGTGGCGAAAGGCGGCGGCTTGGTTTTTCCAGATGTGGATTTTTCCGCGAAGCGTTCGTCGATCTTGCTCCGGATGTGGCCCATCGCTTCCTGGGTGCGGGCGAGGTTTTTTTCGGGAGCGAGGGTTTGCAGACTGCGCTCGCTGGGCAGCTCGATATTGATGCTGATGCGGTCGGCATAACGTCCGGCGCGTTCGATCAATGCGGGCGACGCCTCGGGGATGGTCTTGAGATGGATGTAGCCACGGAAACGATGGTCCTCGCGCAGCGAGCGGGCGACCTCGATGACCATTTCCATCGTGTGGTCGGCGCTGACGAGGATGCCGCTGCTGAGGAAGAGTCCTTCGATGACATTGCGTTTGTAGAACGCGATGGTCAGATCGACGACTTCCTTGGGTGTGAAACGCGCGCGCCGGACGTTGCTGGAGCGGCGGTTGATGCAGTAGTGGCAATCGTAGATGCAACTGTTGGTCAGCAGCACCTTGAGCAGCGAGACGCAGCGGCCGTCGGGCGTGTAGGAGTGGCAGATGCCCGCGCCGCCGGTGGAGCCGACGCCCTTGCCGTCACGCGAGTCCTTGCGCGCCGCGCCGCTGCTGGCGCAGGAGGCGTCGTATTTCGCGGCGTCGGCGAGGATTTCGAGTTTCTTGGTTAGATCCATGGACGCGGACTCGGGCGAAGTTCGGCCCAGCATAGCCGCGAAGTGTGGGCGCTCAACGGGTTTTCCGGCCGATTTTTTCGTTTGCCCGGCGGGCGATCCCGCGCGACGGATCGCGTGCCTCCGCCATGACCGACACGACCCTCGAAGCCGACACTCCACCCGAGTTGGAAACCCGCCCGTCGCGGGCCTTCATGCCCTATCCGGTGTCCACGCTCAGTCCGCCGATCGTTCCCAACGACCTGACATCGT
>DATISV010000079.1:0-6560 GCA_035468505.1 Luteolibacter sp.
CGGACCCCCAGCATCGCCCTCTGGTGACCAGAGCGGGGTGGAACCACCCGGTCCCATTCCGAACCCGGAAGTGAAACGCCCCAGCGCCGATGATAGTGGGACGACAGGTCCTGTGAAAGTAGGTCGTCGCCAGGTAACCGCCCCGCCCGTGGAAACACGGGCGGGGCTCTTTTTTTGTACGCGGGGTGCGAAAAGCATGGAAGTGCGGCCGGGCAAAAGCATCTCCGTCGTCGGGTGCTCATGCGCGAGAATCACGGCATGGGCGGATTCTTGACGAAGGACTTTGTGACGGTCAGTTCCACGGGCATCGTGACTTTTTTCGAGTCCTTCAAGCTGCCGGTGCCGGTGACGACGACTCCTTTCAGTTCGAGTCGCTCGTCGAGCATGGTTTTGAGGTCCACGGTCACCTGGCCGGTGAGTTCCACCTGGGCCTTGGCCTCGGTGCCATCGCTCCGGAAATCCGCGCCAGTGCTGCGCACAGAGACGTCGATCAGGGCAATCTCCCTGGCTGGGCCGCGCCGCACCTGTCGCAGGCGCATGGTGCCGATGGTCTGCGCGTTTTTCAGATCCTTCTCGATGACCATGCGGAGCCAGGCGGGATCGAATTCCCACGAATCGCCCACCTTGACTGCATGGTCGGGATACCACTGGCGCTTGAGATAGATGGCCAGCTCGTCGATCTCCTGCTGGACGCGATGCATCGGGACCGAGCCGTCGAGTTCGAATTTCCACTCGCCACCCGGCGGCTTGGTTATCGCGAACATCTTACCGGCCAGCGGGCTTGCATCGTCGATTTTCTCCTCCTTGCCGCCGAGTGTGACGCGGGTGTTGGTGAGGATTTTCGCGATGCTGACCATGCCGCGGCGCGTGCCATCCGCTTCGGGGGCGCGGAAAGTCCATGAAAGGTCGCGCTCGCGCAGAGTGGTGATGGCTCCGCGAACTGTCCGCTCACCGTGGACCAATTCGATTGTCCCGGCATTGCACTCGGAAACGGAAACCAGCCGCACGCTTTCGCCTGGTTGGGCGCGCACCGGACCGAAGGCGATTTCCGGTCCGACCTGGGCCGATGTGGTGGCCAGCATGCAGGATGCCATGAATGACAACGCAGCGGCGCGGGAAAGGCGGTGATTCATGCCGCATACCTGGCGCAGGGGTGGAGGCGCTTGCGAGAAAATTTCGCACCCCGAGCCGGGACTTTGGTGCCATATTCCGGCGGTATGGTGGTTGCGTGCAGGGGTGAAAAAGCCGCGGGCGCCGGATCCCTTGTTCCGGCGCCCGCGGGCCCTTTGGGGGGCAGTGTGCTATCCCTTACACGCCCGTCATCATTCCATATTCCGGCCGCACCGCCATCACGCGATCGCGTGGGAACGTCAAATCCGGCCCGCAGCCTTGATATCGGTGTAGCGGTTGGCGAGGGCCACGGGGAAATCCTTCGCCGTGCTGTCGAGCGTGAGGATGCCGAGCGTGCCGAGGCGGGCGAGGATCTCGCGGCGTTCGCGGAGGTAATGATCGGCGGCGAGATGTCTCAGCGCGGAGTTGAAGGAATCCACGGGCCTGCGGATCGCATCGCGCACGACTTGCTCGCGCATGCTTGCGAGCAGCACGAGGTGGCGTGTTTGCAAAACCTGCAGCGCGGGCAACAGCCCGCCTCCATCCTCGCCGCGCAGGTTGGTGAGCAGGATCACCAGCGAGCGGCGGCGTTGGCGGGTCATGAGTTTTTCCACCGCCTCGGTGAAATCGCTCGGTGCCGCCGTGGTCTGATAGTCGTAGAGGTGGTTGAGCAACACCGGCATCGCATGGGCGCCTTTCACCGGCGGCAGCCAGCGGTCGCTGCCGCCGAACGATTTCACCGCCACCTGGTCGCCCTGGCGCAGTGCGACATGCGAGACGAGGAGCACCGCGTTGAGCACGTGGTCGAACTGCGGCAATCCGCCGTCCATCGCCCGCATCCGCCGGCCGGTATCCAACAGAAAAACCACCGACTGGTCGCGCTGCTCCTGGTAGTCGCGCGAGATGAGCACCTGCCGGCGCGAGCTGGCCTTCCAATCGATCTGCGAAAAGGGGTCGCCATCACGATAGTCGCGGAGCTGGTGGAAATCCCGGCTCGTCCCCGGCCGCGGGCGCCGCACGATGCCGAGCGGGTTGTCGCGGTGCTGCATGGCAAGCAGTGCGAAACGCACGACCGGCTCGTAGTTCGGATAGACCTTCACTCGTTCCTCGCCAAGGTGGCGGGTCTGGCGCGCCCACAAGCCGAGAGGCGAGACGCGCCGCACGCTCACCGGACCGAAGCTCACCTCGCCACGTTCAAGCAGTTTCACCGGATGAAACACCTTCGTCTCGCGCTGCGGCGGCAGCATACCCGACCACGGCATGGACTCGGCCACCGCGCGCTGCGGGATGCCGTCGAACACCTCGACGCTTGCCGCAGACCTCCCGGCATGGGTCAGTGCCAGCATCACCTCGCCCGGTTCGCCGAGCGCGAAGCGTCCGGGCAGAACGCGGCGGACGAACGGTGGTTTCAACAGGCGCAGCCACGCCATGTCACAGAGCGTGATCAGGCCCGCGGCGATGCCCGACCATTTCCATACCGGCTGCAATACGGGGAAAAACACCGCCGCCACCGCGGCAATCATCCAGCCGAGCGCGAGTGTCAGCAACCTGCGGGTGGGAATCATTGCGCTACTGGATGAAGCCGTGTCCTGTGGCATGGGCCCCGATGGTGGTGGGTTTTCGGGATACATCCAGCCGCAATGCATCCCATGCCGCCACTCACGCCTTATCCGGCCTCCCGTCGGAGGCAGGGATTTCATTTCCAGAGCGGGACCGAGCCATCATGGACGCGGCGGATTCCGGCTAGCCGGCGAATCCACTATCGCCTTCATGAGGCGGGTGAGTTCGGCGACGCGATCCGGGCGTTCTCGATAGAGATTGTTCCGCTCCGCCGGATCGTCGCGAAGATTGTAGAGTTGTCCGGGCGGATCGCCGGGTTGTGGTTTCGGGGATTTGGAAAATCCGCCCGAACCGGGACGGTCGATGAGCTTCCAGTCGCCTGCCCGGATGACCATCGCGCCTTTGCTTCCCGACTGCATGACTATCGGTCCGCGGACCGGTTGGTCGTCGGGCTGGCGGCCTTCTAGGACGGGAAGCAGGCTGAAGCTGTCCGGCCCGGCACCGGCGGGCAGCTCCGTTCCGACCACCTCCGCGAAGGTGGCCATTAGGTCGGTGAAACAGATCGTCTGGTCGCTGGTGGAGCCCGCCGCGACCCGTTCCGGCCAGCGGACGATGAATGGCATGCGGTGGCCGGCTTCCCATGCGTCGCCCTTCATCCCGCGGAGGCCACCGGCGGAATCGTGGGAGAAACGTTCGATGTCCTCCGGATACCAGACATGGCCGTTGTCGGAGGTGAAAACAAGCAGGGTCTCTTCGGACATCCCCGCCGCGTCCAACGCGGCAACCACCCGGCCGATCTCGTGATCGACCATCATCACGAAGTCGCCATACATTCCGGCTCCGCTCTTGCCCTCGAATTCGGGCGTAGGCAGCCACGGCGTGTGCGGCGCGGGATAGGCGAGATAGAGCATCAGCGGTTTGGCGGGGTCGCGCCTTTTGATGACCGAGATCGCCTCGTCGGTGAATCGCGGCAGCACGTCGATCAGCTTCAGATCGGGCGCGATGCCGCCCTCGCGCCAGAACGCGCCCTGGATCGGCGACCAGCCGTCGCTCTGGTTTGCGGCGATGTGATCCGTCGGAGGTGTCACGGCGCGGTCGCCGCGGATGTAGAAATACGGCGGAATGTCGGTCGAGGCGCGGATGCCGAAAAACTCATGAAATCCCCGATCCACCGGCCCGCCGGGAAGCGGCTTGTCGTATCCGTCCTCGGCGAAACCAAGATGCCATTTGCCTACCATGGCGGTGGCATGACCTGAGTCGCGCAGCAGCGAGGCGATGGTCACCTGATCTTCATCGATCAATGGCTGCTGCGGCCATTTCGAGGTGTCGGTCCGGAACGGATAGCGCCCGGTCAGCAGCCCGTAGCGCGAGGGATGACAAAGCGCGCCGGGCGCGTGGGCGTCGGTAAAACGCATGCCTTCGCGCGCCAAACGGTCGATGTGCGGAGTGGCGATCTTCGATCGTGGATTGTAACAACCCGTGTCGCCGTAGCCCATGTCGTCCACAAGGATGATGACGATGTCAGGGCTCTTTGCCGGAGCCGCTTCCGCAGCGTGTGGACTGCCGCAAACGAACGCTGCCGCGATCATGGCGATCATCCGGGATGATTCATACGGGCTTGTCTGACGCGCGGGAATAATGAGGTTCATCGTGTTTTCCGGTCATGATTGCATCTTATCTTGCAGCGGGGAATCCTTGTTCGAGGAGCCTGACCATGCGTTTGCGGGTGGCCTCATGCCCGGGCTGCCCGGCGAGGTTGTGATACTCGCCGTGGTCCGAATCGTGATCGTAAAGCTCGACTCCGGCTTTCCCATCCGGTCCCCACTCGGTGTAACGCCAGCGTTTGGTCCGCACGCTGCGGCCGACGGTTTTCCCACGGTTCACCTGTGTGAATGCGGCTTCCTTGCCGGGGTGGTTGGGGTCGTCGAAGACCGGGCGCAGGCTTGTGCCCGCGAGCTTGTGAGGTGCCTCGAGTCCGGCGTAGTCAATGAGGGTCGGGTAGAGATCGATGAACTCGATGATGGCGTCGGTGGGTTTCCCCATGCCTTTCGCACCGGGCATCCAGACCAGCATCGGCGAGCGAGCGCCCAGTTCGTAGACCGTCACTTTGTTCCACCAGCCGTGCTCGCCGAGATGATAGCCATGGTCGCCGATGACGATGACCATCGTGTTGTCCCAGAGTTTGAGGCGGTCCATGGCTTCCAACAACCTGCCCAATTGTGCGTCGGCAAAGCTGACACAGGCCTGATAGGCGCGTTTGAATTCGCGCCGTTCCCGGTCGGTGAACGCTTCGAAGTCCTTGCTGTTGGGAATCGCGTGGCGGACCTGCGGCGTGCGGTCGGCCGGCTCCCGTGCCAGTTTGGTGGAACCATTCGGATAAAGATCGAAGTATTTCTTCGGCGCGATGAACGGGTCGTGCGGCTTGTGCAGTCCGAGCGCGATGAAGAAGGGTTTTTGGTGATGTTCTTCGAGAATGCGGAGGGCGGCACTGGTGTTCAATCCATCGGGTTGGTCGTCATCGTCGCCGTTGGCGGCCCGCCACTCGCACCATTTGAGACGGCCGCCGGTCAGGTTGCGGCCCTCGCCCGTCCGCCCGATCCGCGGAGCGTCATGCAGGCTGTCGAAGAAGTAGTCCCACGATAATGGGTCCTGAAACAACACCTGTTTGCCTTCCCGATCCTGGCCGAGGTGGAAGATCTTGCCGATCCCTGCGGTGAAGTAGCCGTTCTGGCGGAAGAGTTGGGGCAGGCTCACGGTGTCCGGCAATTTCGCGCGGAACGGGACCTCGTTCGACACGATGCCACACTCGTCCGGCCGCAGGCCGGATAGGAACGACGCCCGGCTCGGGTTGCAGACCGGATACTGGGCGAAGGCATTGTGGCAAAGCATGCCCATCGACGCCAGGCGGTCGAAGTTGGGTGAAACGACTTCCCTCACTCCATAGCAGCCGAGTTCCGGCCGAAGGTCATCGACCACGACGAACAGGACGTTCATCGGCTTGTCCGGCCGGGCGTGAGCCGCGAAGGGGAGACTGACGAGTGTGGACACGGCACAGCAGAAAATCTTTCCGGAAATCGGCATTTGGTAAACTTTCATCACATTGTGTGGGTTATGGGCGTGGCGGTTGAAAACCGCCGCCACGTTTCAGCGACTGGCGTCACCGGTTGTTTTGCGTTCGGGCATGGATCGTGAGTGGGGGCGCTCACCGCGCAACATCCTGGTGGCCTCGCCAACCAGCCAGAGATAATGATCGGATGGAAGGTCGCCGTAGGTCTTGAACCCGCTCGCGCCGACCGGCGGGTCGTTGGTGACCTTGAAGATCTGGGTGCCTTCGTCGAGTTCGTCGAACATCGCCTGATAGATCATCTTCACGCCTGTGTCGCGGACCAAGGCCTCGTACTGCGCCCACAGGAAGCGGCCGCCGTTGCGGTCGATGAAGGCATCGGGATTTTCGTCGGTCCCCTTCTTCAGGTTGGACCAGCAGAAACCGGGAAAGACCACCGGCATGAAATCGATGCCGAGCCGGTCGCACAGGGCCTTGTCCTCGCGGGCGCGACCCACGGCGTATTCGCGGGCGCCGCGGGCGTCGCGGAAGCGGCCGACCATCCACGGCGATATGATATCAGCCGCCTTGTAAACCGGCGCCCACTCGGCGACATCGGGGTCGGCGTCGCGCTCGCCGAGTCGCCAGCCGGTCGGCACGCCGAGCATCACGGTGTTGCCGCCGTATTGCGGGTCGTTCTTGAGGAAATCGATAATTTCCGCGCAGTCCTTCGCGGTGTAGGGTCGGCCCTTGAAACCGACGCCCCACACGGCGACGACCGGTTTTCCGCGGTGGTGTTGGTATGACTTGTCGCCCGGGTTGCGGGTGATTTTCATTTCATCGACCA
>DATISV010000080.1:0-4120 GCA_035468505.1 Luteolibacter sp.
CACCCGCCGCCTCGATCATGTATGGGTCTCGCTCGAAGGGACCGATGGCACGGACGAAGTCCGCATCGTCCAGAAAGACCAACCATGAGCCCGCTTCCCCAGCGCAGGAAATCGCCGGAAGAAATCGCGAAACTCCGCGAATCGTTCGGCATTCCCGCCGCGGGACAGACCGCCACCGAAGAGGCCGCCGAAGCGGAAACTCCGTCACCCGCCCTGCCGCAGCCAGTCGAGTCGGCCGCCGATTCCGCCAAGCCGCCGCGCTCGCTGCGCAAGTCCGATGAGGCGATCCCGCGCCTGGAATCGCCACCGGATTCCAACCTCCCGCACCAGCGCCACAGTCAGGAGGAAATCGAGGCCATCCGCCGCCGCGAGGCGCTCACCCTGATGAACACTCCGCCGAACAAGCGGCTGTTTCCCGCGCATCCGGCGCTCGTCGCCCCCGGTTACCTCGCCACCGCCATCGCCGCGGCGGGGATCTGGTTTTACCAGTTTCCGCTGTGGGCCACCGCGCTCTGCGCGCTCGCCGCCTTGGGGGTGGCGGGCACCTTGTTCATGCGCCATCCGGTCTCGCGCCATCACGCCGCGTTCATCGCCGTGCTCGCGCTGCTGCTGGTCGTTTTCGCCTCATTGTATTACTTCCCACAACTCCGGCATCCCACGTAAAGACCTCCTGGACATCGCATCGCTCGAACGCGACGAAATCGACCGCCTGCTCGATCAATCCGTCCCGTTCAAGGAACTCTTCACCCGGTCCGTGAAGAAGGTTCCGGCACTCAAGGGCAAGTCCGTCCTGATGCTCTTCTACGAACCCTCCACCCGCACCCACTCGTCCTTCGAGGTGGCCGCCAAGCGCCTCTCCGCCGACGTCACCAACTTCGATGTCGGTCAATCCTCCATCACCAAGGGCGAGTCCGTGCGCGAAACCATCGAAACGCTCCAGGCGATGCGCACGGACTACGTGATCGTGCGTCACAAGGCCTCCGGCCTGCCCGGCACCATCGCCCGGCTCACCCGCGCCTCGGTGATCAATGCCGGCGACGGCGCGCACGCCCATCCCACCCAGGCATTGCTCGACGCCTTCACCATCAAGGAAAACATTCCCGAGCCCGCTGGAAAAAAGATCCTTATCATCGGAGACATCCTGCACTCGCGCGTCGCCCGCTCCACCAGCACGATCCTCAAGAAGCTCGGCATGCAGGTCGCCTACCTCGGCCCCGGCTCGCTGGTGCCGCGCAACGGGCCGGAAAATGTCCGCCGCTTCACCGACTACCGCGAGGCCATGGCATGGAACCCGGACATCGTCTATCTGCTCCGCGTCCAGATGGAGCGCCAGGACGTCCAGTATTTCCCCAGCCTCCGCGAGTATCACAAACTTTACGGCGTCACCGAGCAGCGGCTGGAGGAAATCCGCAGGCGCGGCATTCATATCATGCACCCCGGCCCCGTGAACCGCGGCGTCGAACTCTGCGACGCCGTCATGGACTACGAACGCTCGCTCATCAACGACCAGGTCGAAAACGGCATCGCCGTCCGCATGGCCGTTCTCTACTGGCTCAAGCCGGGTGCCGCGGAGTGACCTGTCCGTGGCGCAAAAAGATTTCGATTTCAGGCGAATAATCCAAATCCACGACATGAAACAAGCGCTGCTCCTCATTGCTGCCTTCGCCTTCCTGTGCGGCGCTGCCAGCGCTTCCGGGAAAGAGCCGAACGTGCTCTTCATCGCGATGGACGACCTCAACGACTGGGTCGGCTGCCTCGGCGGGCACCCCCAGGCGATCACGCCGAACCTCGACCGCCTCGCCGCCAGCGGCGTGCTGTTCCGCAACGCCTACTGCCCCGCGCCTTCCTGCAATCCCTCGCGCAGCGCCATTTTCAGCGGTCGTCCGCCCCATCGCTCGGGTCTCTATCAGAACATGCAGAAGCTGCGCGATGTCATGCCGGACGAGATTCTGCTCCCGCGATATTTTTCCAATCACGGCTATTGGTCCGCGGGTTCCGGCAAGATGCTCCATTATGTCATCGATCCGCAAAGCTGGGACGACTACTACCCCGAAAAATCCACGGACGATCCCTTTCCACCGACCTATTACCCGGAAAAACGCCCTGTCAGCCTCCCCGTCGGCGGTCCGTGGCAATACCGCGAAACCGACTGGGCCGCGCTCGATGTCAGCGACGAGGAATTCGGCGGCGACTGGCTGGTGACGAAATGGATCGGCGAACAACTCCAGCGCTCGCATGAAAAACCTTTCTTCCTCGCCTGCGGCATCTACCGCCCGCACGAGCCATGGTTCGTGCCGAAGAAATACTTCGAGCCATTTCCGTTAGATGGAATCCAGCTCCCGCCGGGATACAAGGAAGGAGATCTCGACGACGTTCCCGCCGAAGGCCGTCGCATCGCCCGCAACCGCTACTTTCCCCACATCCTCAAACACGAGCAATGGAAACAAGGCATCCAGGCCTACCTCGCCTCCATTCATTTCGCCGATGCCATGCTTGGCCGCGTGCTCGATGCCCTGGAAACAAGCCCGCACCGCGACAACACCATCGTCGTCCTTTGGGGCGACCACGGCTGGCACCTCGGCGAAAAGGAGCACTGGCAGAAGTTCACTCCATGGCGCGCCGGCAGCCGTGTCCCGCTCATGATCCGAGTGCCAGGGGGTGTTCCCGGTCTTCCCCGGGGCACACCGGAAGACGGCATTTGCGACCGTCCCGTCAATCTCGTCGATCTCTTCGCAACGCTTGCCGAACTCTGCGGCGTGCCGGCCAAGACCGGAACGGAAAGCCGCAGCCTCGTCCCGCTCCTGCGCGATCCCGCCACACCGTGGCCGCACGCCGCCATCACCCACCTCGACCACCCGGAAAACTATGCCATCAGCACTGAACGCTGGCGTTACATCCATTACCGCGATGGCGGCGAGGAACTCTATGACATCGCCACCGACCCCCACGAGTGGACGAATCTCGCCTCGAAACCCGAGCATGCCGCCAAGCTCGCCGAGATGCGCGCACTCGCGCCCAAAAACATCGCCCCGATCCATGAAACCCAGCCCGGCATCAACTCCTTCAAGGCCGACCTCGATCTGTCACCGATCAAAGGCCCGGATGTCCCGCCATCCAAATCCTCCGAGACACCCGTGACAGTGCTGTTCGCCAACCACAGGCAAACACCGGTCCGCATCGTCTGGCTGGATGAATCCGGCAAACGCCACGAGCGCGCGGTGGTCAAGGGAGCCAGCCGCTGGCTTGTCGATACCTTCGCCCGGCACACCTGGATCATCCGCGATGAGAACGGCAACCCGCTGGGGCATGTCATCGCTCCCGAAAAGTCCGCCCGCATCATCATCCATTGAAAACCGGCCGCCTCGCTCACAGAACCATGCGTCCATTCCCACGCTCATCACTCGCCGTCATCGTGTTCGCCCTCATTGCCCTGCACGCAAGGGCGGCGGAAAAACCGAACCTGTTGTTTCTTTTCGCCGACGACATGACGTGGAAAGCGGTCAACGCGCTTTCCGACGAGGACATCGACACGCCCCATCTCGACCGCCTCGCGGATTACGGCACCTCCTTCACCCACGCCTACAACTCCGGGGCCTGGCATGGCGCGGTGTGCGTGGCCAGCCGCACCATGCTCAACACCGGCTATCAACTCTGGCGCGCTCAGGAGATCGAGCCACGCCTCAAGGACTTCCCGCAGCGGAAACGCACGTGGTCGCAGTGGCTCTCCACCGCCGGCTACCGCACCTGCCTGACCGGCAAGTGGCATGTCCTGTTGCCGACCGAGCCGATCTTCGACGAGGTCCGCCACCGCCGTCCCGGCATGCCGGGAAGCGTGCCCGGCGCCTACGAGCGACCCATTGACGTTCAGCCCGATCCCTGGCATCCAGCCGATCGCTCGCTCGGCGGTTTTTGGAAGGGTGGCAAACACTGGAGCGAGGTGGTGGTCGATGACTTCGCGGCCTTCCTCGGTTCCGAAGATCCGCGCCCGTGGTTCATGTATGTGGCCTTTAACGCGCCGCACGATACGCGACAGTCGCCGCAGGAGTATCTCGACCGTTATCCCCTGGAGCGCATGAAGATGCCGGAAAACTTCCTGCCGGTTTACCCGCACCGCGATGCG
>DATISV010000081.1:0-6058 GCA_035468505.1 Luteolibacter sp.
TGCCCGCGGTGAAATGCGTGTGCGGAAGATCGAGACCCGCTTTCCTGAGCCGCTCGCGGATTTCCTCCAGGTCGGCGGCGCTGCCGACCTCGCAGAGGCCGATCACGTCCGGCGAGTGGGCGGCGAGCAGGCGGACGACGGCGGTCTTTTCCTCATCGGGCTTGTGTGTGGAGCGCTGCATCTTGCGGTCGATGTATCGGTCCATGACCAACCAGTTGCGCACGTTGTAGGCGGCGAAGCGCATGCCCTCGCCGGATGGCACGGGAGCGCGGACGGCGGGTTCTTCCGTGGCTTTCGGAGAAGCAGGCGGGGGAGAAAGTTCCGCGGTGGCTTCCGCCACGGGCGGCTCGTCACCTGGAGTATCCCAATCCGGCGTCTTCTCACGGGAATCGCAGGCGGCGAGAAGAAAAACGAAGGACAAGCCGCAACCGGCCAACAGGCGGCGCGTAGTGAACGGTGCGGTGGCGCGGGCATCCTGCCCGCCGCCATATCCAAACCAGCGGGTGAATGCCTGAAAGCTCACCCATTGATGGCGCAAGTGTCTTTGTCCTGATCTCACGATTGACGGGGGGGCCTTCGGGCAGGATGCCCGCGCCACTTTGGCTCAGGACTCTTTGGGCTCCTTGCCGGGGGCGTCCTTGATGCGGATGTCCTGGTCCTTGTCCGACTTCACATCGGTCTCGGCGCGGGTGATTTCGCGTTCGAAGTCGTCGCGCGCCTTTTTGAACTCGCCCATGCTCTTGCCGATGCCGCGCGCGAGTTCGGGGAGCTTCTTGGCCCCGAAGAGCAGCAGCACGATGAGAAAGATGACAACGATTTCCTGGCCGCCGAGGGAACCGATGAAGGCGAGTGAGGTGTGGTGCATGGAGAAAAGCTAGTGTGTGTGAGCGCCCATGCAACGCATTTGGCGGGGATTTTCTTGCACGCGGATCTTCCTTTTCCGCGCCGCGGGTCAGAATTCCATTTCGCCCTCGACGTCGTCGAAGTCCATTTCGCGCACGCGTTTTTTGTCGCGCTGGATTTCGACCTGTTTGCGGAGGATCTCGCGGGTTTCCACGCCCTTGGGTAGCGCGGGAATGAGCAGCTTGGGCAGGGTGCGGTCCGAGGTTTCCAGCGAGATGGAGGACAGCCCGGTGAGGCGCATCCACCACGGACGCAGGATGATGGAGTCCTTCACGCGGTAGAGTTCGATCTCGTCGATGTGCTGGTTGATGACGCCCCAGGTGATACGCAGGCGCTGGCAGGAGAGCCGGAAGACATGCGTGTGGATGACGAGAAACCTCCACAGCGCATAGCCTGCGGGAAGCACGAGCGCGATGAAGGCGAGCGGATGGTAATTCGCACCTGCGATGATGACGATCACCGCAAGAACCAGGGCCGCGGCGTAGTGACCGAAATTGAGCCACTGCGAGGAGCGGCCTTCCCACAACAAGGTTTCGTCATCCATGGGCCGCAGCATGGCTGGAACGGATGCGGCCCGGCAAGCGGAGATTGCGCGGATTCACGGCGCGCTCCACTCGCGGGTAATGCTGACCTTCACCGCACCCTGGGAATGGGCGGCGGGTGAGCCGTCGGCACCGGTCTTGACGCTCTGGATGGTGTCGAGTTCCTCGCGCAAAACCAGCGGGTGAATCAGCGAGAGCCACAATTTGCCGGACTGGATGGTGATTTCCTCGTCGCTGAATTGGCCGGCGAAATCGGGAAACCGCTCGCGCGTGAAATCGCCTTGGATGGTGAACACCGCGCAGGGATGGCCGTTCACCGCATCGCGTGACTCGAAGGCGAGCTTCAGTTCGCCCACGGCCTTGCCGGCCACCAGCATGGGCAGCGAATCGCCGGCGACGGTGAGCGTGTCGCCGGGCTTGAAACGCTTCTTCGACGTGAACCACAGCGGCCGCGGCGCGAGCGCGTGTTCCACCAGCAACTCGGGCATCACAGGGGATAGCTCCCGCGCGATGAAGGCGCTGCGGAAATCGCCCGCCGGAACGGGTTTCCATGTCCCGCCATCCTTGCGCAGCGTGATCGATGAGCCGGCGGAGGCGGCGGACTTGAATGGATCGGCCAGCGATTTCGGAGCGCTCTCCCCGTCGCCCACCGCCGGCAGGGTGAAGGCGCTTTCCTCGATCTGGTGGCGGATTTCCTCACCAGACCGCGTCAATGTGCGGGTGGTGGAACGCACGCCCTTGAGCGTCTCGACACGCGATTCGATCTCGTTGCGGACAATCAGGCGGCCCGACCATTCCTGGCGGCGGGTCTCCTTCACTTCGATGGTTTTCGGAAACGGCAGATCCTTGCGGAAAACCACGCCTTCCTCCGTTTCATCGACCAGCGCGGCCAGTTCGGGATCCACGGAGGGCGCGGCGGATTCGCCCTCGGCGATTTTACCGCGGACCTCGGAGACGGCCTTGTCGGCCAGCTCCCGCGCCTTGTCGCAGGACGCGCAGGCGAGCACGCAGAGGATGGATGCGATTTTGTGTGTGTTCATGAGTTATCCACGCATTTGGCAGTCGAGACGCTGGTTCATCTCGATCGCCGGGTTTTCCTCGCCGGACTGGCCGACGATCACGGCGGGCACGCCGGCCACCGTGGTGTGCGGAGGCACGTTGGCGAGCACCACGCTGCCGGCGCCGACCTTGGCACCGGTCCCGATTTCCACCCGGCCGAGGATTTTCGCACCCGCGCCGAGCAGTACGCCGGAGCGGACGATCGGGTGGCGGTCGCCGGTCTCCTTGCCGGTGCCGCCGAGGGTGACTTCGTGGAGAATCGAAACGTCGTCCTCGATGATGGCGGTCTCGCCGACGACGAACGAGGTGGCGTGGTCGAGCAGCAGGCCGCAGCCGATGCGCGCGGCGGGATGGATGTCCACCGCGAAGGCCTCGCTGCCGATGCTTTGCAGATAGAGTGCGAGCCAGCGGCGGCGGTCCTGCCACAACTGGTGCGACACGCGATAGGTGGTCAGCGCCAGGAAGCCCTTGAAGAACAACAGCGGCTCCAGCAGCGAGAAACAGGCGGGATCGCGCTCGAACATCGCCTGCATGTCGCGCACCGCGCTGTGAACGATCGGCGGATGATCGGTGAACACCCCGGTGAGCAGCGGCTCGATCGCCTCGCGCGGCATGTCCTCGCGCGCCAGCCGCCGTGCCAGCCGCGCACCGAGCGCTGCGGCCGGCGTTTCGCGCGAGAGAATCACGTCATCGACCAGGTGGCGCAGCAGCGGTTCCTCGTCCACCAGGCGTCCGGCTTCCGCACGCAGCGTCTCCCACACCGCGGCGACATCGGCCGCCTTGCCGACGCAGATTCTCGGCTCATTCGTGCTGGCGGGCGGTGCGGTGCTTTGGTGGGATTCGCTCATGAGGATTTCGCAGAAAGTGGAATACGCGTTGCGGGCGCTCGCCCAGCTCGCCAAGCGGCATGACGGGCGGACTCTTACACGGCTTGAGGAGCTTGCGCAACGGGAAGCCGTCTCGCCGAATTTCCTGATCCAGATCCTCAGCGACCTGCGCCGCGCCGGCATCGTCGAGAGCCGCCGCGGCCAGGCCGGCGGATACCTGCTCACGCGCGCTCCAGAAGCCATCGCGCTCAGCCAGATCATCGACGCCATCGACCCCTCGATCCTGCAGGGCACCCTGGCCGACGACGGCGAGTCCGGCCCCGCGCTGCGCCGGACCTGGGGGAAAATTTCCGACAACCTGCGCGCGGAACTCGACCGCACCACGCTGGAAAACCTGATCGTCCAGCCCGGCGAGGGGATGTTTTACATTTGATCCGCGGGAAATCGGCACAAGATTCCGGCTTCCGCCGCGTATTCTGTCCTCATGATCCGCTGGTTCGCCCGCAACGACATCGCCGCCAACTTCCTGATCGTCGCCATCCTGTTGTGGGGCGGCTATTCGTTGAAGGAGAGGGTGCCGATGGAAGTGCAGCCGGCGATGGAGTTCAACCACGTCCACATCACCGTCCCCTACCGCGGCGGCAGCCCCGAGGATGTGGAAAAAGGCGTGATCCTGCCCATCGAAAGCGCGCTCGAAGGCTTGCAGGGCGTGGACGCGGTTTATGCCGACGCCTACTCCGGACAGGCCACCGTCAGGGTGGCCGCCAAGCAGGGCTACGACATGGACACCCTGCTCGATGACGTGAAATCGCGCATCGACCGCATCAACTCCTTTCCCCCGGAAATCGAACCGCCCGACGTGCGCGTGCCGGACAGCAGCATGTGGTTCGACGTGATCAAGGTGGTGGTGGCCGGCGAGATGGACGAAACCGACCTGCTGCGCGCCGCACGGCGCGTCCGCGACGACCTCATTGCGATGCCCGGCATTTCCCAGGCACTCGTCCAAGGAGCCAGCCCGATGGAAATCTCCATCGAGGCGGACCCCATGCGGCTGCGCGACTTCGGCCTCACGTTTTCCGACCTCAGCGCCGCCATCCAGCGCTCGTCGGTCGATCTGCCGGCGGGCACGATCCAGACCGACGAAGGCCGCCTGATGATCCGCTCCAAGGGCCAGGCCTACGTGCGCGAGGATTTCGAAAGCATCACCATCAGCAACAACCAGGGTTCCGAAGTGAGCCTCGGAACGGTCGCCAGGGTGATGGACGGCTTCGAGGAACAACAAAAGATCCTCCGCTTCAACGGCACTCCCTGCCTGTTGGTGGAAGCCCTCCGCCTCAACGAGGAAAACGCGCTGGAAATCGCCGACTCGGTGAAACAATACGTTGCCACCGCCGATGAGCGGTTTCCCGAAGGCATCGCACTCCACACCTGGGACGACTCGTCCGAGGAGTTGAAAGGCCGCCTCGGCACGCTCGTCGGCAGCCTCATCCAGGGCAGCCTGCTGGTGCTCATTCTGTTAGGCCTGTTCCTGAGGCCCGGCATCGCGTTCTGGGTCACCATCGGCATCCCGGTCGCCTTCGCCGGCGGCTTCATCCTCATGCCGTGGTTCGGCATCACCTCCAACGTGATGAGCCTGTTCGGATTCATCATCGTGGTCGGCATCATCGTCGATGACGCCATCGTCACCGCGGAAAACGTCTATAACAAGCTGCGCACCGGCATGGACCCGCTCGAGGCCTCCGTTTCCGGCACCCACGAGGTGGCCGTGCCGGTCACCTTCGGCGCCATCACCACCATCGTCGCCTTCATCCCGCTGATGTTCTTCGAGGGCTTCTACGGCACCTACACCCGCCAGATCCCGCCGGTGGTGGCCGCGGTGCTCCTGTTTTCCCTCATCGAATCCAAGCTCGTGCTGCCGTGCCACCTCAAACACGTCCGCGTGAACCGCACCCGGCTCAACTTCTTCGAGCGCTTCCAGAAGAAAATCGCCGACGGACTCGAAGCCTTCGTATCCCGCTTCTACGAGCCGAGCCTGCGCTACTGCACCCGCCACCGCTACGTCTCCATCGCCATCTTCCTCGCGCTCGGAATGGCCGCCACCGGCTACTTCACCAGCGGCGCGCTGGGCTTCGTCAACATGCCCTCCATCGACCGCAACCGCATCAACGCCGAAGTCCGCATGCCGCGCGACACCGCGGTCGAGGTGACCGACATCCGTGTCAAACAAGTGGCCGCCGCCGTCGATCGACTGCGCGAGGAGTTCATCGATCCCGGCACCGGAAAATCGCTCATCGGCGACGTGGTCACCTCCAGCGGCGG
This sequence comes from Luteolibacter sp., assembly GCA_035468505.1. GTDB lineage: Bacteria > Verrucomicrobiota > Verrucomicrobiia > Verrucomicrobiales > Akkermansiaceae > Luteolibacter. Next base: position 5,651 of record DATISV010000081.1, read on the forward strand.
ATGGTCGGCCCGGCCCGGAGTGGACCCACACCGCGGCTATGTCACCGTCGCCGTCACCGACCCCGGCCTGCGCAGCGAACCGGGGCCTAAAAACAGCGAGATCGCCGCCCGTTGGACCGAACTCGTCGGCCCCATGCCCGACGTCCAGTCGTTCTGGATCTCCGGCGAGCGCGGCGGCGGCTTCCGTGGCGGCGATGACGATCTGGAGTCCATCGCCATCGAAATCCGCGGCCCGCAAGGCGAGGAAAAAGACCTCGTGGTCGAGGAAATCGAGGCCATCCTCGAATCCTACGAAGGCATCGCCGATTCGTGGAACGATGCCAGCGGCACCCGCGACGAGTTGCTGGTGACCATCCGTCCCGAAGGCGAGTCGCTCGGGCTCACCCAGCGCGAACTCGCCCGCCAGGT
>DATISV010000082.1:0-9502 GCA_035468505.1 Luteolibacter sp.
CCTCGACGGGGATGCGGCCGTTGGTCGCGACGATGGACCATGAGTCGGGCATGCCGGGGACGGGGGTGAGATCGGTTTTTCCGCCGGCGGTTTCCAGCAGGAGTTGTCCGGCGGCGATGTCCCACAGCGAGATGCGGGACTCGATGTAGGCGTCGAGCCGGCCGCAGGCGATGTAGGCCATGCCGAGCGCGGCGGATCCCATCATGCGCATCTTGCGCGCCTTGAGCGAGGCGCGGTGGAAGCGCTCGATGCCGGTGCGCAGCGCCTCTTCGTCCTTGCCGCAGCCGACGAACAGGATCGATTGCTCCAGCTTGTCGCGGCCGCTCACGCGGATCGGTCTGCCGTTCAGCAACGCGGGCGAGCCTTTTTCGACGCTCCACGTTTCGCCGACCATCGGATCGTGGATCACGCCGACGGTGATCTCGCCGGCCACGCGCAGCGCGATGGAGACGCAGAAATGCGGGATGCCATAGAAATAGTTCACGGTGCCGTCGATGGGATCGACGATCCACTGGCGATCCGAATCCTGGTTTCCTGCGAGGCCTTCCTCGCCGTAAAGCGCGTCGCCGTGACGCGCGCCTAACAGAATATCCGTGATGAGTTCCTGCGATTCCTTGTCGAGCGCGAGTTTGATGTCGTGGTGGGTGGCTTCATCCACTTCGGGGACGGCACCAAAGTGTTGTTTGAGCAGTTTGCCCGCTTCATGCGCGGCGTGGATGGCGAGTTCGAGGTCGGTCATGGGAGAGATGGTGGATAGTGGATGGTTCAGCACGCGGCGCGTGAGAGATGGATTTCCAGAATGGCCTGCACAAGCTGGTGTGCAAGATCGTGTTTGTTGGCGCGGGGCAGGGGATCGTCGCGGTCGGGATATATCAATGTGACTTCGTTGTGATTCGAGTCGAAGCCGATGCCTGGTTTCGAAACATCGTTGGCGACGATCAGGTCGCAGCCTTTGCGGACGAGTTTTTCGCGGGCGTGGGCGAGCAGGTTTTCCGTTTCCGCGGCGAATCCGACGAGCGTGCCGGTGAAACCCGTGGCTCCTCGCGCGGAGCCGAGGATATCGGGGGTTTTCACCAATTCGAGCGTGAGTGAGTCAGCGGATTTCTTGATCTTTTCCGCGGCTTTGGCAGCCGGCATGTAATCGGCCACGGCCGCGGCGAAGACCGCGATGTCCATGCGTCCGATGTGATGAGATACCGCTTCGTGCATTTCGGCGGCAGTCTCCACCGGCAGGAAATCCACGCCATCCGGCACGTCGAGCGCGGTGGGACCGGAAACCAGCAGCACCGTGTGGCCGGCGTGTTGGAATGCCGCCGCGAGTTCGTAGCCCATTTTCCCGGACGAGCGATTGCTCAGGAAACGGACCGGATCGATCGGTTCGCGGGTGGGGCCTGCGGTGACGAGCACGTTCACGGGGCGAGTCTGGCGACGGCCCGCGGCGAGGCAAGCGGGAAGCCTCAGGCAGTCGCCTTGCTCGCAGCTTGGCTCGCGGGTCGGTCTTTCTTCCTGAGCGCGCGGTGCATTTTCGCCAGCGCGGCATTCTGGATCTGGCGGATGCGCTCGCGCGTGACGCCGAATTCTCGGCCCACATCCTCGAGCTTCATTGGCTTCAATCCATTCAGCCCGAAGCGCTCGTCGATGACCCGCCGTTCGCGCTCGTCGAGGATCGCGAGCAGGTCGTCGAGCTGCTCGTGTAGGTCGCTGCTGACCAAGCGGTCGAGCGGATTGGCCGCCGTTTCGTCGCCGATGATGTCGCCGTATGCGGTGGCCTCACCGTCGTTGACCGGTGCGTCCAGCGACGTCGTTCGCAAGGCCGCCTGCTTGAGCATCGCCACCTTGTGCGGCGGCAGGCCGATTTCCTCGGCCAACTCGTCATCGGTCGGCTCCCTGCCAAGCACCTCGGTCAGCATCGAGGCGATCCGGCGCATGCGCGCGATCTTGTCCACCATGTGGGACGGCAGGCGAATGGTCTTCGACTGGCTGGCGAGGGCGCGCTTGATCGATTGCTTGATCCACCAGGCGCTGTAGGTGGAAAACTTGCCGCCTTTTTCCGGGTCGAAACGCTCGACCGCCTTCATCAGGCCGATGTTGCCTTCGGATACCAGGTCGCTCACCGACACGCCGTAGCCGGAGTAGTCGCCGGCGATCTTGACGACCAGGCGTAGGTTGGCGCGGATCAGGTGATCGCGCGCGGCGGCGTCGCCCGCCTTGATGCGCTCTGCCAGTGCCGCTTCTTCCTCGATGGTGAGCAAGGGGGTGCGTGAGATTTCCCTGAGATAGAATTTCATGCCGCTGTCCGAATCGTATGCCATGGTGGTTTGTGGGGTGGTTTCACCCATTTATTCGCCCGCTCCTGGAAATCGGATTCAACCAAATGCAAAATACCCGGAAATTTTTTCTCGGAATTTTTTGAATCCGAATTCGAGCGCCCGACGAATGCGATGATGTAGCCGGCACCCGACAGGTGCCATAACAACCAAACCAACTATTAAACCAACCATGAAACCACTGATGAAATCCCTCGCCTGTATCATGAGCATCGCAGCCTTCACGGTCGCGCCCGTCGCCGCCGCAGAGAAAGCCGCAACCAAGGACATCGTCGATACCGCCGTCGCCGCGGGTTCGTTCAACACCCTGGCCAAGGCGCTGACCGCCGCCGGACTGGTGAAAACCCTCAAGGGTGACGGCCCGTTCACCGTGTTCGCCCCCACCGACGAAGCGTTCGCCAAGCTGCCGGAAGGCACGCTGGAGTCGCTGCTCAAACCGGAAAACAAACAGAAACTGACCGACATCCTCACTTATCATGTCGTGTCCGGCGACGTGCGCTCGGAAGCGGCGGTCAAACTCAACAGCGCCACAGCGCTCAACAAGAAGACCATCAAACTCCAGGTGAAGGACGGCGCGCTCCACCTCAACGAATCGAAAGTGACCACCGCCGACGTGGTTTGCTCGAACGGCGTGATTCATATCATCGACGCCGTGTTGCTGCCACCAAGCGAATAACACATCGGCATATCCTATCTCCCGTTCATGGGAACCGATCGCACATTGCCCCGTCTCCCCGTCATCGCGCGGAGGCGGGGTTTCCTGAATCAAGGCGCGGCCGTCAGGCCGGGCTGGTTGATGGAAAGCGGTCGCAAACATGTCGCCGCGGAATCAAGGCGAAGAGGCTCCGAAGGAAATCTTGGACAAACCGCGGAAGCTTCCTACGGTAGCGCGACGCACGTGATGCCGGACAGCCCCACCGCCCCCGACCCGATCCTGCCGCGACTCGCGGCGGGCGAGTCGCGTGCCATGAACGTGTGCATCGACCGCTTCGGCGGCTTGATCTGGAGCATCGTCCGTCGTTCCATCGGCAACGCGACCGAAGCGGAGGATCTGGTGCAGGAGATATTCACCGAGATATGGAAAAAGGCCGGGTTTTACGACCCACAAACCGCGCCCGAGGCGACCTTCATCGCCTTGGTGGCTCGACGCCGGACGATCGATCACCTGCGGCGCAATGGACGCCGACCGGACCACGAGCCATTGGAGGCCGCCGAATCCCTGCCCGCCGAGACGCCACCCGCGGCCCCGCCCGGCTGCGATCCGGAGGTGGTTAGATCATCCGTCGCCGCCCTGCCCGAGGACACCCGCGAGCTGTTCCGGATGCACTTCGAGGATGGCTTCACCCATCCTGAAATCGCCGAGAAAACCGGTTTGCCGCTCGGCACCGTCAAGACCCGCCTCAGGCGCGGTCTCATCATGCTGCGCGAGCATCTGCAACGCGCGGGCGCAACCCACATCCAACCGGCGTCATGATTCCATCCGACATCAAACACCGATTCGATGAACTCTGCGCGGGCCGCGCCATTGGCGACCTGAGCCCGGAGGAGGAGCGCGAACTGGCCAATCTCTGCCAGCAGCTCGGGGTTTCGCCGGATGCCACTTTCGACCTCGTCGCCGCGGCCGTTCAGGCCGACGCGCTGGCCGGTTCCGCCGACCCGCTGCCCGGGCACCTTGCCAAGCGCCTGCACGATTGGGCGGACGCCATGCCCGCCGCCGGGCCTGCCGCGGATAATGTGATTCGCCCGCGTGTTTCCGCTTGGCAAAAAGTGGCCCGCAGCCCGCTCACCGGCTGGGCGGCGGCCGCGGCCGTGCTGATCCTCTCGCTCGTCATCACCCGCGATGAAAAACCGCTGCCACCCGCGCAGGCCGAACAACAACTGCGTGCCGAGGCAAACGACCTGATCGAGCGCCGTTTCGAAGGCCTCGGCGATTTCGAACAAGCCGGCGGCACGGTGATCTGGAGCGACAGCCAACAGCGCGGTTACATGATCCTGGATGGCGTCCCCGCCAACGACCCGCGGCAGGCGCAGTATCAACTCTGGATCGTCGATCCGGCCCGCGATGCGGATGCGCCTGTGGACGGCGGCGTCTTCGACATCCCGCGCGACGCCTCCCGCGCGGTCATTCCCATCACCGCGAAATTGCCGATCGATAATCCACAGGCCTTCGTGATCACGCTTGAACAGCCCGGTGGCGTGGTGAAATCGAAACAGGAAACCGTGGTCGCCCTCGCCAAGAGTTGAGCGGGATTTTTCCCGCCTGGCGGAACCGCCCCTGCAAATGCCTTGCAGCCTCGCTGCATGCCCCGCAGATTGCGCGCGCATCATGGAATACTGGCAAGCGCTCGTCCTCGGCGTCATCGAGGGCATCACCGAATACCTGCCGGTCAGCTCGACCGGCCACCTGCTCGTCGCGCAGCGGCTGATGGGACTCGACACCGGTGCCGACGGCGCCAAGGCGGCGGCGGACACCTATGCGATCTGCATTCAGGGCGGCGCGATCCTCGCAGTGCTCGGACTATACGCGAAGCGCGTGATGCAGATGATCCGCGGCGTCTTCGGCCGCGATGCGGAGGGGCTGAAACTCGCCATCTGCATTCTCGTCGGTTTCCTGCCGGCCGCGGTGATCGGCGTGATTTTCAACGACCTGATCGAGGAGAAGCTCTTCGGGTTGTGGCCGGTCGTCTTCGCGTGGATCGTCGGTGGCGTGATCATCCTCGCGGCCGTCTGGTGGCGGAAAAAAAATCCCAAGCCACACGGCGGACTCGATCTGTTCGAAATGACCTGGAAAATGGCGCTCGTCATCGGTTTTCTGCAATGCGTGGCGATGTGGCCCGGCACCAGCCGCAGCCTGATGACCATCGTCGGCGGATTGCTTGTCGGACTCTCGGTCCGCTCGGCGGTAGAGTATTCGTTTCTGTTAGGCGTGCTCACGCTCACCGCCGCTACCGCCAAGAAAGCGGTCTGGGGCGTGAACGGCATGGAGACCTACGACACGCTGTTCGGCGGCGCGCGGCTGATGTGGGACAGCTACGGTCCCGGGTCATTGGCCGTCGGTGTGATTGCGGCTACGGTTTCCGCGGCGCTCGCCGTGAAATGGCTGGTGCATTACCTGCAAAGCCACGGGCTGGCGATCTTCGGCTGGTACCGCATCGCGCTCGGTCTCGTGATTGGGAGCTTGGTGCTGACCGGTGTGTTCAACGCCCAAGCGTGAATTCACATCGTCCCGCTTAACGTCACTTTCGCGCTGGCCAGCAATTCATCGCCGCGCGTCACTTCGCCCGCGATCTGGACCAGCCCGCCCATCCGGCCTTCGAGCCGGGCGTGGATTTCCAGCCGCTCGCCGGGCGCGGCGGCACCGAGGATTTTCGCGGCACGCACCGCGGTCAGGCGCAGGTCTGTCAGTTCGGAAACCCCGGGGTCGGTTTGCGCGACCACTCCGCCGAGTTGCGCGATCATTTCCAACAGAATCACGCCGGGCATCATCGGGTTTTCCGGAAAATGCCCGGCGAGAAAGGCTTCGTCGCCGCGGATCTGATAGAAACCCGCCGCTTCCCGGCCCGGGACCAGCGCCGTGATGCCGTCCACGAACCGGAACGCCGGTCCGTGGGGCAGCTTGTGCAGCGCGGTCGCGGGGTCGGTATTCATCGTCCGCTCAACCGGCGAAGTTGGCGGCGACCACGTCCCAGTTCACCACGTTCCAGAACGCGGCGATGTAGTCCGGGCGGCGGTTCTGATAGTTGAGGTAATAGGCGTGTTCCCAGACGTCGAGGCCGAGGACCGGCTTGCCGTCGCAGCCGGCGATGGCCTCGCCCATGCACGGGCAGTCCTGGTTGGCGGTCGAACAAACGGCGAGCGAGCCGTCGGATTTTTTCACCAGCCATGCCCAGCCGGAGCCGAAACGGGTGGCACCCGCCTTGGCGAAGGCTTCCTTGAACGCGTCGAAGGAACCGAAGGCTTTGTCGATGGCCGCGGCGAGATCACCGGAAGGAGCCTTCGCGCCGCCGGGGGCGATGACTTTCCAGAAAAACGCGTGGTTCGAGTGGCCGCCGCCATTGTTGCGCACCGCCGCGCGGATGTCTTCCGGCACCGCGGAGAGGTCGCCGATCAGTTCGCAGATCGACTTCGCCTCGAGGTCGGCCTTGCCGGCGATGGCGTTGTTGAGGTTGGTGATATACGCCTGATGGTGCTTCGAGTGGTGGATTTCCATCGTGCGGGCGTCGATGTGGGGTTCGAGCGCGTCGTAGGCGTAGCCGAGTTCGGGAAGAGTGTGTGCCATGGTCGTGGGGAGTTTGGTTGCTTGTGTCGGGGGCGGGCGATAGAACTTGCCGCCCCGCACCCAATTACGAAACCGAGCATTCCCCCACCCGCAAGACAAAACCCGCATGTTGACCGAACTCGCTCTCTATCTGCCGGAAATCGCCATCGCCTTTTTCGCCCTGCTCATCGGTTTGGTGGTGAGTCATCTCGCCGCCTCCGGCAAGACCGCCGCCGCCAACGAACGCCTGAAGGCGGAAGAGCGCCGCTCCGCGGAAATCGAGGCCCGCCTCGCGCAGACCACCGCGGAATCCCAGCGCAACGAGCAGGAAGCCCAGACCTACCGCAACCAACTCGCCGAACTCCGCAGCCGCCTTGATGCGGAACTCAAGGCCGCCGCCGAAAAACAGGCGCTGCTCGAACGCGCCGAAATGAAACTTTCCGACACCTTCAAGGCCCTGTCCGCCGAGGTCCTCCGCAGTTCCTCCGAGCAATTCCTGCAACTCGCCAAAACCTCGCTCTCCGCCCACACCGAAGAAGCCCGAGGCGACATCGAGAAACGCAAGCAGGCGATCGAGAACCTCGTCAAACCGGTGGCCGATTCGCTCGGGAAATTCGAATTGCGCATCGGCGAAATCGAAAAAGCCCGCGAAGGCGCCTATGCCGAACTCAAGGAACAGGTCCGCTCGCTCGGCGAAGGCCAGCTCGGCCTCCAGCGCGAGACCGCCGCGCTCGTCAAGGCACTGCGCCAGCCGACCGGCCGCGGCCAGTGGGGCGAACTGCAACTCCGCCGCGTCGTCGAACTCGCCGGCATGCAGGAACATTGCGATTTCGAAACCCAGCACTCCTCCACCACCGACGAAGGGAAAAAACTCCGACCCGACCTCGTGGTTCGATTGCCCGGCGGGAAAAGCATCGTCGTCGATTCCAAGACCCCGATGGACGCCTATCTCGACGCGCTCGAAGCCACCGACGACGCACAGCGCGAGGAAGCGCTCCACCGCCACGCGCGCCAGGTGCGCACGCACATCCAGCAGTTGTCGTCCAAGAACTACACCGCGCAGTTCGCCCACGCACCCGAGTTCACCGTCCTCTTCCTGCCGAGCGAGTCGTTCTTTTCCGCCGCCCTGCAAATCGACCCCGGCCTGATCGAGCGCGGTGTCGATCAAGGCGTGATCCTCGCCACGCCCACCACCTTGATCGCGCTTCTGCGCGCCGTCGCCTACGGTTGGCGGCAGGAAACCATCGCCGAAAACGCCCGCGAAATCTCGCTGTTAGGCCGCACCCTGCACGAACGCCTCGGCAAGCTCGCCGATCACTTCGCCAAACTCGGGCGCTCGCTCGGCAGCGCCGTGGAAAACTACAACAATGCCGTCGGCTCGCTCGAAACCCGCGTCCTCACCACCGCCCGCAAGTTCGAGGAACTCAAGGCCGCCCCCGAAGCCGCATCCCTGCCGGTCATCGAACCCGTGGACAAACTCCCACGCACCCTGCAATCCGCCACGTTTCCCGAGCCCGACGACGACTTCTCCTTCGTCCCCGAATCACCCGACAGCGCCAAAAACGCCGCCGCGGACCTGCGCTCGGCGCTGGAGTGAGGTGGGAAAGATTAGGTGTCGATGTAATCCGCAGGAAATTTGTCCACGCGGTGTGATTGAAGGTCCCGACATGCGGCAATCGTGGAGTCGGCACCGATCTAGCGGTTCGGATAGCCGATGAGGCACGCCAAACGATGCGGCGGCTCGCGCTCAGGAAAGACAACAAGTTTGGCCTCAGGAAATCCAACTCATTGATATTGAGTTGGTCGGGCTGGCGGGATTCGAACCCACGACCCCTACACCCCCAGTGTAGTGCGCTACCAGACTGCGCTACAGCCCGTTTTCGGTGACGGGCGGGAAGGACACCAGCGTGGCGGCGGCTTGGCAAGCACGGAAAATACCATGAAAAAAATGCGGGGGTGGATTGCAGGACTGTCGGATCAAGATGCTGACAAGCTTGAGTTGGGTTTCCGAACCCCGTCGGGAAACGCATGTCCCTAAACCAACTCCAGCGCCAGATACGCCTCGATTTCGCGCGACGGATCGTTGGCCCGCATCAGCGACTCGCCGATCAGCACCGCGTTCGCGCCCGCTTCCAAAACACGCATCGCGTCTTCGGGTGTCTTGATGCCGCTTTCGGAAACTAACAGAACATCGTCGGGCACTTCGTCGGCCAGCGTTTCGGTGGTGGCGAGGTCCACTTCGAAGGTCTTGAGGTTGCGGTTGTTCACGCCGATCAAATCCGCGCCGAGTTCCAGCGCGCGCTCCATCTCGCGCAGGTCGTGCACTTCCACCAGCACGTCTAACATGAATGCCTTCGCCTCGTCATGGAGCCGGCGCAGCGTGTCGTCGTCGAGCGCGGCCACAATCAGCAGGATGGCATCGGCACCGGCCACCGAGGCTTCGTGGATCTGCACCTCGTGGATCGTGAAATCCTTGCGCAACAACGGTGCGCCGGAAAACCGCGAGATTTCCGTGAGATAACTCAGCGAGCCTTGGAAATATTTCTCATCGGTCAGAATCGAAAGGCACGACGCGCCGCCATCCAGATAGCGCGTCGCCTGCCGCACCGGATCGAAGTCCGGATCGATCAGCCCCACCGACGGCGAGGCCTTCTTGACCTCCGCGATCACCCCGAGTCGGCCGGGGCCGCGGTCGAGCGCGGCGCGGAAGCCGCCGAAGTCGTTGCGGTGCAGCGCGGCGGCCCGCAGGTGGGCGGCACGCGGCATCAGGGCTTCCACTTCGAGGCGCTTGGCGGCGATGATTTCGGCGAGTTTGTCGGACATCGGTCGGGCCGCAAACAAACCGGACGCGGCGTCCTTGACCATGGGAAAATTCGGAAATGTTGGCTTGCCGGTCATCCGGCCCGGTGTAGAAAGC
>DATISV010000083.1:0-5626 GCA_035468505.1 Luteolibacter sp.
TGCCTACCACGAGTTTTCCCATCCGGTGGAAATGCTGCAATCCATTCGCCGCGCCCTCAAACCCGGTGGACGCATCCATCTGCTCGAATATCGTGGCGAGGACCCGAGAGTCCCGATCAAGCCGCTCCACAAGATGACCGCGGAACAGGCCGTCAGGGAATTCGAGGCCCTCGGCTTCGTGTTTGTGGAAAACAAGCGCGCCCTGCCATGGCAGCATTTGTTGGTTTTCGAAAAACCCGGCGGATGAGGCAGTCCCGGTGGAAGTCGGTCCTTGTCAGCGGCGGAGAGAGTCGTTAGTCCAATCATGTCGATGAAAACGATATGCGTCGGATCCGGTTTGACTAAAATGCTCGGAAGCCTCGCGTGTTGCGCCCTCATTCAGCATGCGGGCGCGAGGGAATGGACCAATGACAAGGGCCAGACCATCGAGGCGGAATATGTGTCCAGCGACGGCAAGTCGGTGGTGTTGAAATTCAATGGCAAGGACATCACCTACAGTCTCGAACGCCTGTCGCCGGCCGACCGCGAATTCGTGGCGGAGCGACTCAAGCATGCGGACGAGGCACGCGCCGCGGAGACCGGGTGGATCCAGGAGTTTCCGGTCAAACCCGCGTTTCCGGAGACGAAGGGCTATCTGGAAAGCTCCAACGCCAGGGCCGCCTACAAGGCTTTCGATTCCGGGAAATTTCCGGATAGCTGGAAAACGAACCAGTCGGATACGGAAAAGGAATTCGCCTACGAGAACGGCTCGGCGATCGTCTATGTGCCCGCCAGCTATGACGGAACGGAGGCATACGGAGTGTATCTTCACATCAGCCCGGGCGATGGCGGCGAGAAATACCCCGCCTGCGCGCCGGTGATGGACAGGCTGAAAATGATCTATGTGAGTCCCAAGGGCACCTCGAACAACCAGCCCATGCTGCGGCGGGTCAAGCTCGCGGTGGACGCGCTCGCCTCGGTGAAGGAGAAGTTCAAGACCGACCCCAAGCGGACCTGCGTCGGCGGATATTCCGGCGGCGGCCACATGAGCATGCTCACCCACGCGATGTTTCCCGAAATGTTCGTGGCATCGGTCAGCCACGCGGCGCAAAGCTACCTGCCGGTCGATAGCTGCGGACATTTTCCCGGGTTGGAAATGTCGGACTTCAAATCCAAGGATCTCAGGGGACACAAGTGGTGCGTGATTTCCGGCAACAAGGACATGAACTACCAGGAGATCCTCAAGACGACCAAAGAGTGGGAAAAGAGCCGCCTCGATTACCGCTTCTTCGACGTGCCCGACATGGGACACACCAACGCCCCTGCGGAGAAGCTGGAAGAAGCGCTGAAGTGGATCGGCATGTGACCCGGGTGTGATCCCGGGCCGACGAGCCGGTGCCGCACGAAAAAATCAATGATATCGCGGCCACCGCCGCAGCGTAATCCCCGCCATCATGAAAACCATCCTCACCACCCTGCTTGCCGCCGCCATTTTCAGTCCCCACTGGGCCGCCGCCGAGATTCTTGTGAAATCCGGCGACAAGATCGCCTTCCTCGGCGACTCGATCACCCAGGCCGGATGGGGGCAGCCGGCGGGCTACGTGCGCCTCGTCATGGAGGGACTCAAGGCGAATGGCGTCGAGGCCGAAGCGGTGCCTGCCGGGATCCGCGGCCACAAGTCGGACCAGATGCTCGCCCGGCTTGAAAAGGACGTGCTCTCGAAGAAACCGCAATGGATGACCCTGAGCTGCGGCGTCAACGACGTCTGGCACGGCGCGCGCGGCGTGCCTCTCGATGAAGAGATGGCCGGCAACGGCACCTACGACGCCAACGTGGACAAACGCGGCACCTACAAGAAAAACATCACCGAAATCATCGACCGCGCGACCGCCGCCGGTGCCCGTCCGGTGATCCTCACCGCCACGGTGATCAAGGAGGACCTCGACGGGGAACTCAACCAGAAGGTGGCTCCCTACAACAACTTCCTCCGCCGCCTTGCCAAGGAAAAGCAACTGCCGCTTGCCGACCTCAACGCGATGTTCCAGGAGGCGATCAAGGCCGCTGACAAACCCGGCACCAACGTGCTCACCAGCGACGGCGTCCATATGAATCCCCAGGGCAACCAGCTCATGGCCGTGGGCGTGCTCCAAGCCCTGGGTTTGGACGAGGAACAAATCGACAAAGCCAAGTATGCCTGGAAACCCCTGCAAGCCGCCGCGGAAAAGGCCGCCAGGGAACGCGCCGAAGCACGCCGCGCCCGCCAGGAAAAGGCGGCGAAGGACAAGGCCGCCAAACAACCGCAACCTTGAGGCGTTCCGCGGCATGGGATCCATACCCGACGGCAACTTCAAAAATGCCGTCGGTGCTTCACGGGCAGAATGACGGTTTGCAACCCGCGTGGTGCCGTGAAGTGGTGCGCAAATGAGGATCGTCGAGCGATCGATTCCCATCGCTGCGCCCGTTGACAAAAAGTTTTTTCAACTTCGGGATCGTTATCGCAGTAAGGCTGCGGCGGTTTGCGGGGTGGCAATAAAAAACAAATCTTGTATCAAGACACGGGCCGGCACAGCTTGCGGATCGCTTGCAAGCCGATTGGCATTGCCGGCGCGCTTTGTTGAGTCTCTGACGCCGCAATCAATGGAAGCGATCAACGCAACGGCGTCATGAGAAAACGAATACAATGGATATCTACGTGGGCAATCTGCCCTACACTGCCAATGAAGAGGATGTGACAGCACTCTTCGCCGAATTTGGACCGGTTGAACGGGTCAAAATCATCACCGACCGCGACACCGGACAATCGAAAGGTTTCGCCTTCGTAACTCTCGGCGACCAGTCCCAGTTGAACGCGGCCATCGATGCCCTCAACGAATACGATTACAACGGACGTCCGCTTCGCGTGAACGCCTCCGAACCGAAAGAAGCCCGTCCCGGCGGCGGTGGCTACGGTGGTGGCGGCGGCGGCGGTTACAAGGGCGGTGGCGGCGGCTACAACAAATCCGGTGGCGGCCACAAGGGCGGCGGCGGATATGGTGGCGGCGGTGGCTACAAGGGTGGCAGACGCTGAACCCGCGTTCCATCCCCTGAATTTCCAAAAGCCGATTCGGTGGACCTCCGTCCGCCGGATCGGTTTTTTTCGTTTCCAGGTGCGGGCATTCGCCGCTTTCCATTTCCGGCCCCGGAGGCATAGCCTCAGTGCATGGCCGGAGGAAGCTTGTTGATGCTGTTGGACGATATCGCGTCGATTCTCGACGACGTGTCGGTGTTGACGAAGACCGCGGCCTCGAAGACCGCCGGCGTGTTGGGCGACGATCTCGCGCTGAACGCGCAGCAAGTCAGCGGAGTGGTTGCGAAGCGCGAGCTTCCGGTGGTGTGGCGGGTGGCCAAAGGTTCATTCATCAACAAGCTGATCCTGGTGCCGTCGGCCCTTGCGTTGAATGCATTCGCGCCATGGGCGGTGCTGCCATTGCTGATGTTGGGCGGAGCTTATCTATGCTTCGAGGGAGTCGAAAAACTGTTCCACTGGTTCCAGCACCGCAAGCCGAAGACCGAAGCCGAGGCAGCGCGTGAACTCGCCGCGCTCAAAGAAGATGCCGGCGATGAGGACGCGAAGGTCAAGGGAGCCATCCGCACCGACTTCGTGCTCTCCGCCGAGATCATCGTCATCACGCTCGGGGTGGTCGCGTCGAAACCCTTCCTCACCGAGGCGCTCACGCTTTCCGCGATCGCGTTGATCATGACCGTCGGTGTTTACGGCTTGGTGGCCTGCATTGTGAAACTCGACGACCTCGGCCTGTTTCTCAGTCAGCGGCAAGGCGCGGCGCAACTGGTGGGCCGCGGCATTCTCCGCGCCGCGCCATGGTTGATGAAAACGCTCTCCGTGCTGGGAACCGCGGCGATGTTTCTCGTCGGCGGCGGCATTCTGGTCCACGGCATCGCCCCGCTGCACCACTGGATCGAACATCTTGTCCAGCCGTGGGGGATTTGGGGCGGCCTCGCCACCGCCATGATCAACGGATTGTCTGGAATCGCCGCGGGCACGATTGTGCTGCTGGCGCTCAAGCCTTTCATGAAACGGGGGCACTGACCTCCGTGTTCCCCCTTGCAAGAGATGCGGTGGCTTGTTGCCATAAGCGCGAACGATCCGAAGCCACTCCATGCAAACCCGCCCTCTCGGAAATACCGGCATCCATCTTCCCCTCGTCTCGTTCGGCGCATCTTCGCTGGGCGCGGAATTCCGCTCGATCACCTTGGAGGAGGCGATGCAGTCCACCCGCGTCGCGTTGGAGCTGGGCATGAACTTCATCGACACCTCGCCGTTCTACGGACGCGGCATGTCGGAAATATTGCTCGGCATGGGCCTTCGCGACATGCCGCGCGATTCCTATCTTCTCGGCACCAAGCTCGGCCGTTTTTCGGACATCCACTTCGATTTTTCCGCCAAGCGCGTCGAGGAGTCCGTCCACGTCTCACTCCAGCGCCTCAAGACCGACCACCTCGATGTTCTATTGCTGCATGATGTGGAATTTGTTCCGCTGCCGCAAATTTGGGAGGAAACGCTGCCCGCGTTGCTCAAGATCAAGGAACAGGGCAAGGCGCGCGCGATCGGATTTTCATGTTATCCGCTCAAGACCTTCCACACCGTGCTCGACCACATCGAGGACCACATCGACTGCATCCTCGCCTACAACCGCTACACGCTGCAAAACACCACGCTGGCGACCGACCTGCTGCCGCGGCTCAAGGCGAAGGGCATCGGCGTGATCGGCGCGGGGCCGTTCTCGGCGCGGTTGCTCACGCAGGCCGAGCTTCCCGTTTGGTTGAAGGAACCGGAGGAAGTCAAAGCCGCCGCGCGCGAGGCCGCCAATCTCTGTGCCGCACGCGGCGTGGACATCGCGCAACTCGCGTTGCAGTTCGCGTGCTCGCATCCCGATATTTCCACCTCGGTGGCCGGTTCCGCGAATCCCAACAACATCCGCAAATGGGCGGAGTGGATAGAACAACCGATCGACAAGGAATTGCTGGCTAAAGTGTTGGCGATCTTCGAACCGGTCAAAGACATCGGCCACATCGAAGGCTTGCCGGAAAACAACTGATTGCCATGCCCGCCGCCATCGAATTCACCGCGCCGGAAACGATCACCTTGATCGAGGTTCCCGACGAAACATCGCCGGGACCGGGCGAGGCATTGGTGCGCACGCACCGCATGGGCATCTGCGGCACCGACCTCGCGTGTTATCTCGGCAGGTTTCCGTTCTTCAGCTATCCGCGCGTTCCCGGCCATGAACTCGGTTTGGAAGTGTTGGCCGTCGGCGAGGGTGTCGATCATGTGAAACCCGGCGACCGCTGCTCGCTGGAACCATATGTTAACAATCCGGCAAGCCATGTTTCCGCCAAAGGCCATCCCAACTGCTGCCCGGACGTGCAAGTCATCGGCGTCCACACGGCGGGTGGACTGCGCAAAGGTGCGTTCCTCGTGCCGGCCCGCAAACTCCATCCGGGAAACGACCTCACCTACGATCAACTCGCGCTCGTCGAAACACTCGCCATCGGTTTCCACGCCGTGCAACGCGGCGACCCGCGGCCCGGTGAAACCGTGCTCGTCATCGGCGCGGGACCGATCGGCCTCGCCTGTCTCGAATTCCTG
>DATISV010000084.1:0-3860 GCA_035468505.1 Luteolibacter sp.
AGAACAGCCAGCCCCAGCGCAGCAGCTCGATACTGGGGCGCGGCCTAACGTAGAACGGGCTCTCCGGGTTGAACATCCAGCGCAGCCCCTTGGCGATCATGCCCGGCGCGGCCAGCGGCACGAAATGGCTGGGCACCACCATGCCCGCGTTGCCATTCGAGCAGTTCGACGAGTTTTCCGCGCCGCGCTCGATCACCCGCACCGGGCGTCCGGCGAGCAGACAATGGTATGCGGCGGAGAGGCCCACCACGCCTCCTCCGACGATCACCACGCGGTCATTGTTCGCCATGTTTCGCTGCGGCCATCCATCCTCCGCGGCGATGGAAATGTCGATGCGATAGTTTGGCGGCGGTTCAGCGCGTGGCGATGGTCAGCTCGGCGACGCCCATCGGCCCCTTGGCGGGGTCGGGCACGCAGGTGAAGGTGAAGCCATGCTTGAAAACCGGCGTTTCGCCGGGATTGCGCAGCAGCATGCGCGATCCGCCACCCGCGGTGAAGGTGATGCGGCGTCCGTTGAGCCATTCGAAATCGAGTTCCATCTCGCGGAAGCCCTCGCCATTGAACGGGGTGTCGAAGGTGGCGGGTTCCAGCAGCGGTTGTTTCACGCGATCGCCGTTCACGCGGGTGAGTTCGACTTCCTCCTTGGAGGCCTGGTTTTTCAGGCGTTCCAACTGTTTTTCAAGCTTGAGCTTTTCCGTGGGGTTGGCCTTGGCGAGGCGCTCCTTTTCCTGATAAAGGCGGTAAAACGGCGGGGCATCGGTGAATATGGTGAAACGGAGCGGGTTTTTGACTCCGCCGTCATCGGCGATGCGGCCGCGGATGCGGATCTCGCGGCGGTCGAACTCCACTTCCATTTCGATGGTCGCGCCGTTCTTCACCTTGCCGCGATAGCGCGTTTTGGCGGGTTCGTCGGTCGCTTCGTCGCTGGATTCGACCGTTTCCGGCAACAGCCTGTTGATGACGATCTTTCCGCTGGGAAGCGTTTCCTCCACCGATGGATGGATGCGGTGCGGATGGCCGCTGCCGACGGCCGGAAGGTCGTTGTTGTGGTTGTAATGCATCGATCCGTCGGCGGCGATGCCGAATCTGTTTTTCGATCCGTCATAACCCGCGAAAAATCCGAACCACGGCTCCTTGTTGAGGGTGGGAAGCCCTGATGAAACTTGAGTGGTAGCGGTCAGCAGGGCCAGCGGCGCGAGGATGGCCGCGATGAGATTGTTTGGCGGGAGGATGTTGTGGATGTTCATCATGGGTTCAGGTTTCACGGGCCGCGGAGCGCGGCAAGCAGAAACGGCCAGGGCCGGAGCATCCAAAAACATTGCCGAAGGCATGCATGTATTTCCCCCCGGTACTGAAAAAAGAATCCGCTCCGGACGTAATGTCCGTCCGATTCGCCAAGCACCCCGATTCGTCATGACCGCACGTTCCATCCTGCCGCTATTCACATTCCTATCCATTTCGTTTTCCGCCGCGGACCCGTTGCAAGACCGCATGCCGGCCGTGTTCGAGCGGGCCGCGGTCCAATACCGGGGCATGCTGCAAGAAGTCTCCGACCAGCCGGGACAGCCGCGGACGATCACGAAAGACGGTGAGATCCGGATGGTGCGGCCTCAGGACTGGACCAGCGGGTTTTTCCCGGGCTGCCTGTGGTTTCTCCACGAATACGACGGTTCGGAGGAATGGAAGAACCACGCGCTCGATTGGACCCGGCGGCTGGAGGTGATCCGCCACTTCAAGGGCAACCACGACGGTGGCTTCATGCTCGGCTGCAGTTATGGCAACGCGCTGCGCCTGGCGCCTTCCGACGAGTTCCGCGGGGTCCTGCGTGACGCCGCCGCCGCGCTTGCGACCCGCTACATTTCCAAGCTTGGCATGATCCGCTCGTGGGATCACAAGCCGTTCATTTGCCCGGTCATCATCGACAACATGATGAATCTCGAACTGCTCTCATGGGCGGCGAAAAACGGCGGCGATGCCAAGCTCCGCGAAATCGCCGTGAGCCATGCGGACATGACCGACGCCAAACATTTCCGCGCGGACGGCACGGCCTATCACATTGTGGATTACGATCCGGAGACCACCTGGATCCGCGCGATTTACGCCGGCCAGGGAGCCGACGTGCTGACCCCGTGGGCGCGCGGCCAGGCGTGGGGGATTTACGGGTTCACCCTGATGTTCCGCGAAACCGGCAAGAAGGAATACCTCGCGCGGGCGGTCTCGCTGGCGGAGGCGGTGATGAATCACCCGAACCTGCCGGACGACAAGGTGCCATGCTGGGACCTCGGCGTGAGCGCGGGAGAAGGCGTGCCGCGCGATGCCTCGGCCGCCGCGGTCATGGCTTCGGCGTTGATCGAGTTGAGCCGGCTGGCTCCGGAGGGCGGGAGGTTCCTCGATTTCGCGCGCGAACAGTTGCTGTCGCTCGCCTCGCCCGCCTATCTCGCCGAGCCGGGAAGCAACGGGAATTTCCTGCTGCGTCACTCGACCGGCCATCTGCCCGGCGACTCGGAAATCGACGTGCCGCTGGTCTATGCGGATTATTATTTCCTCGAAGCGCTGCTGCGTTACCGGGCGCATGTAACGGATAAGCCGCGCACCGAATTCGGCCAGGCGCGCTGAAATCATGGCCGCTTCGCCGCCTCGTAGGCGGTCCAGAAATCCTCGCCCTGCTGGCGGCTGAACGGATAGGGCGCGGTGCCGTCGTTGAGGCGGACGCGTTCCTCCTCCAATAGCTTGCGCAGGTGGGAGAGCGTGGCGGCGTGGGCCGGATTGTTGGAAAGATTGCGCATCTCGTGCGGATCGTCCGCGAGATCGAAGAGCTGGGTGTGGCGCGCTCCGTCCACACAATACTCGATGAGTTTGTGTCGGGTGTCGCGCACCGAGCGCTGCCATGACAAGAAGGCGAAGTATAGGTGTTCGCGGTGTTTCACATTGGCATCGGAAATCACCGGCTTGAGGCTCTGGAACTCGACCGTTTCCGGCACCGGCAGTCCGGCGAGTCCGCACAGTGTCGGATAAATGTCATACAGATAGCATAACTGATCGCGTTTTTCTCCGCGTGGGATGCCGGGGCCGGCGATGACCATCGGCACGCGCACCGAGTGCTCATAGACGTTTTGTTTGCCGATCAGCCCGTGGCGTCCGAGCGCGAGGCCGTTGTCGGAGGCGAAGACGATGATCGTGTTGTCGTATTGCCCGGATTTTTCGAGTGCCGCGAGGATGTGGCCGATCTGGGCGTCGGTGTGGGTCATGGTGGCGTAGTAGTCGGCGATGTGCCTGCGGACGGCTTGAGGCGTGCGCGGGAAAGGCGCGAGCGTTTCATCGCGGATTTTGAGCATGCCGTTGTCGAACGGATGTTGCGGCATGAACGACTCGGGCAGCGGAATGTCGTCGGGATTGTAGAGTGCGTGATATTCCTGCGGTGCCTGCCGCGGATCGTGTGGGGTCTGGAAGGCGACATAGGCATAGAACGGTTGATCGCCGCCGGCGTGTTGTTCGAGGAAACGGATCGCGGCATCGGCATAGATCACGGCCGAGTGGCGGTCGTCTTCGCGTGTGGGTTTGACGCCCTTGTAATCGCCATCCGGCTGGAACGGGTAGAGCGGCGGATTGAACTGCCGGCTCATGCCCTGGAGCAGCAGCTTGTCGCCGTGGGTGTAGGCGCGGCCGAGTTGGCCGGATTTGCCGGGATCGTTCTTGCCGGTGGCGAAGGTGAGATATCCGTTTTCGCGGAACACCTCGGGAAGGGTATTGTTTCCCGGAGATATCTCATAACCCCAGAAGCCCTTGTTTTCGAGATTCCACAGGCTGCGTCCGCTCAGCAACGCCGCGCGCGACGTCAGGCAGACGCCCGGCGACGAGGC
>DATISV010000085.1:0-2197 GCA_035468505.1 Luteolibacter sp.
GCCGACCATCACCACCTGATAGCGGCCCGCACCCTCGCCGTGGGTGGAGAGCAGCCTGCGGCGCGCGCGGCTGAACATGTAGGCGTTCGGCTTGCCGAGATAGTAGGCAGTGCGGCCGGTGCTGGCTTCGAGATAAGCCGCGGTCGCGCCGGCACCGGGGCGCGTCTTGCCGGATTCCACCGGGCACCAGTTGTCAGGATTGGTGGCGACGAGCCGCGCGCCGCGCTCGATGAAACCGTGGGCGCGGTTCAGTTTTTCCAGACTGGGATATCCCTCGCCGACCACCACGAAGTCGGGATCGATGGCATCGTTGGCGATGCCGGCGTCCTTCAACGCGGCGAGCAGGCCGCCCTCGCCAAGCACGAAGGCGGTGGATTCCGGATAGGTTTCCGCGAGGAAATCCGCGGTGTTCATTGCCGAGGTATAGAAGTGCCGCGCGGCGAGCCCGTCGATGCCGAGGTGGCGCATCTTCACCACCAGGTCCTCGGGCGTGGGGTTGGAGTTATTGGTGAGGAAAAGGAACGGGATGCCGTTGGTGTGGAAAATCTCGATCAGTTCCAGCGCACCGGGGATCAACTGGTCCTCGCGGTAAATCACCCCGTCCATGTCTAACAAAAATGCCGTTTTCATAGTTACGGCACCGGACGAGCACGCGCCATGCCAGCACGCGTGACATTCCCGCGGCTCAGCACAGCGTGGAGCTGAGCGGCGAGGGCACGGCGACGACCTGCATGCCGGCGCTCTGCGCGGAGAGGATGCCGGCCGGTGCGTCCTCCAGCGCCAGACAGCGCGCGGGAGTCACCGCGAGCAGACGAGCGGCATGCAGATAGATGTCGGGCGCGGGCTTGCCCTCCTTCACATCATCCGCGGTCACCACTTCGTCGAACCAATCGGATATGCCCACGGCGCACAGGGTTTTCTCCACCACCATGCGCGAGCCGCCGCTGGCCACGGCCATCGGCACCTTGCCGCGCAGCGAGCGGGCGAAATCGGCCACCTCGTCAATAAGCGTCACGCTCTTGATGCGCTTGAGGAACGATTCGCGCTTGGCGAAGGCGACCGCCTCGGGATCGAGCTTGAGATCGTATTCGTCGTTGAGTTCCACCACGATGTCGCGGGTCGGGCGGCCGCCCATGGCAAGGAACACATCCTCCTTGAAAACCCCGCCCGCGCCATGGATGGATAGCGCCTCGCACCACGCTTCGAAGTGGGCGGGCATGGAATCGACGAGCGTGCCGTCGCAATCGAAAATCACGGCGTCGAAGCCGTTCTTGGGGAGGGAAATCGAACCGATGCTGGCCATGGCGGCGGGGCCATTAGTGGCTCGCCGCGCCAATGGCAAGCCTTCCACGCCCCGATTTTCCGGAATCCGCTGACAATCCCGCCGCATTCCGGGGCTTGACGCCCGGCGGATGTTCACAGCGGCGGCAGGCTGTCGAGGATGTCGCGCAGCCGCCCGGCGGTGTCGTGGGCGGCGCACCAGCTCTCGATATAGGCCATGTCGAGCGTCTCCGGCCCCTGCACGGCGAGCACGTCGCGGGCGTCGTCGAGGTCCTTCGAGCGCCCCCAGCGGAGTTTCTGGACGATCACGTCCTCGGCGGTGGGGAGCCATACCGTGTGCTGAAGTTGAGTGGAGTGGAGGATTTTCCTCCTGCCGAATTGCGATTTTACAACTGGGTCGTCGAACAACTCGAACAACTCGACTTGGAAAACCGGACCGTGTTTCGCGCGGCCGATGTGGCGTCGGCCCCAGGTGAGGGTGTCAAATTGGACCTGTGCGCCGAAATCGATATCGTTTTCCAGAAGCCGGATGATATCCGGTATCGCCTTTCGCTCGCTCACGTCCACCACGACATCGAAGTCTTTCGTGGAACGTGGAATTCCGTAGTAATTGTAGGCGAAGGCTCCGGTGACCATATGGTCCACTCCCACGCTCTCGCACGCGCGGATCACGATGAGTGCGACTTGCTCGATGGTCATGAGATCACGCGGGCGTGGGTTTCAATGTGCTGCGAAGCTCGAAGTCCTGGAGTTTTCTCAACCGCTCCAAGCGCCGCGCGACTTCCTGCCAGCCGGTGGCGATTTCGTCGGTGCCGATCTGCCACATCGCACCCTCCAGCATGCGGTGGAATGCCTCATTGGTGATTTCAAAACCGGCGTCAAACCGCTCCTCCGGCGTCATCGCGCGGGCACGCAG
>DATISV010000086.1:0-5016 GCA_035468505.1 Luteolibacter sp.
GGGCATCGCGATGGTGCCGGCGGGATACGTGAAACTGCGCGATCCGGGGCCGGAATTGCCGGGGATGGTGCTGCGTGCCCTGCTGATGGGATGGCTTCTGGCGCTGGTGATGGAGGTGTTTTTCCGCGGCATCGCGCTGGGGATTTTCCTGCGCGGGATGCGTCCGGCGGCGGCGCTCGGGATGTCGGCGGCGTTTTTCGCGCTGGTGCTCTCGGTGATCCCGCCGGCGGGGCTGGACGTGCCGGATCCGGAAGAGCCGGGGGTCGGTTTCGAGTTGTTGCGGCTGATGGCGGTGCGGTTCGCGGATGTGGCGGTGATTTTGGCGGAATTCGTGCCGCTGTTGGCACTCGGCGTGGTGCTGGCCTACGCGCGCTGGCGGACGGCCTCGCTGTGGTTGCCGATCGGTCTGCACGCCGGTTGGTGGTTCGCGCGCGAGGTGCTGGTGCGGCTCGGCAGCTCGCCGGATGCGATGGAACCGGCGCTGGCCGCGGGTGTGTTGCTGCACGGTCTGGTGCCGTTGGCGGCGATTCTCGCGGCGGGCGTGCTGGCGCATTATCTGACCCAAAACCCCCGCGACGCCCATGCCGCGGAGTCTTGAAACGGGCGGCTGGCGCGGACTCGGCGCACGGTTTCTCGATCTGCTCTACCCGCCGCGTTGCGGGATCTGCGCGGAGCCCCTGAGCGGTGGGCGGGCGCTTTGCGGCGGCTGTGCGGAGGACCTGCCGCGGTTGCGCGAGCCGTTTTGCGAGTCTTGCGGCGAGGTGTTTCCGGGGCGGATCGACCGCGCGTTTTCCTGTCCGAATTGCAGCGATTTGAAATTCGCCTTTGAATTCGCGCGGCCGGCCTTGATGCGCGAGGACCGGACGCTGGATTTGATCCACCGGCTGAAATACGGTCGCGAAATCCACTTGGCGGGAGAACTGGGGCAATTGGCGGCGGAATCGTTCGCCGATCCGCGGCTCGCCCCGGCCATCGAGGAAGCGTGGCCGCTGGTGCCGGTGCCGCTTCATCGCAGCCGCCTGCGCCACCGGCACTTCAATCAAGCGGCGGAAATTTCCCGGGCCTTGTCGCTCGTGACCGGGCTGCCCGTGCTCCGGGCGCTGAAACGCATCCGCAAGACCGAAACCCAGACCCTGCTCAGCCGCAAGCAGCGCATGGAAAACCTCCGCGGTGCCTTCGAAATCACCCGCGCCGGCAGCAAATGGCTGGCTGGCGAGGCAGGCGGAGCGGTGCTGGTGGACGATGTGCTCACCACCGGTTCGACTGTGCACGAATGCGCGCGCACGCTGCGCCGGGCCGGTTTCCGGCGCGTCTGCGTGGTCACCGTGATGCGCGGCTGAACGGCTTCATCGCGTAGTGGCAGACGAGCGCGGTGACGGCGAGCATGAGCAGCGGCAGCATGCCGGATTTCAAGCTCTCGCCGATGCCCCACGGCCGCAACGCGTGGGCTTCCACCGCGCGGTAAAGCAGGTTGAAGCCCTTGAACGCGAGCACCCAGCCGGCGTGCAGGCCGATCGAAAACCACAGCGCTCCGGTGCGCAGCCGCGCCCAAGCAAGGATCAGCCCGACGACGAAAAGGGTGGCGAAGTCCGTGACGAAAAACAGCGGGTTGGTGAAATGCAGCAGGATTTTTCCCAACAGTTCGAAACCCGCCAAAGCGTGCGTGGGATCCGCGATCTCGAAGCCGTCCGGCGGTTTCAGGAAATGCAGAAAGGCGAATACCAGCGAGGTGCCGAGCGCGGCGAATGCAGGCCGGGCGAAGCGCAGCCACAAGCCCAGCAGCACGCCACGAAACAACCACTCCTCCACCAGCGGCGCGGCCACCGCGGGGATCAGCGCCTTGCGGAGGAATTTGCCGGCGTCCGGCAGCTTCGTCTTCCATTCATAAGCCCCGGCCAGATCGAGCAGCACGCCCATCGCGGCCAGTAGTCCGCCCGCGATCACGCAGCCGATGAATATCTGTGCCGCCACCGAAGCTGCGGAAAACCGGACGGGCGTCTCCGGAACCGCGCCGTTTTCCCGACCGGTCCGCCGCACCCGCCGCAGCAGGAACGGCAGCAGCAACAGCGCGGCGAACAGCAGCGAGCGGTCAAAATAGCGATCGATCTCCGCCCGTTCGCAGGAACCCGCCACGGATTCGAGCCAGCCCGGCAGCTCGCGCACCGCGGCCACCTCCGCCAGCCATTTTCCGCCCTGGTAAGCCCACGGCGCGAGCGTCGCCGCCAGCGCGAGCGAGGCGGCCACCCAGATCAGCGCGGCTCCGATGCCGGATTGCAGAAAGCGTTTCAACGCCGCGGATTTGAGGTGTGCCGCGGTGATTTGTCGAGAATCGGCTATCCCGCGCCCTCAGGCCGCCTTGACTTGCGGGATCGCAACTGATTGTCTGTGCCAAACTTTCGACAAGTTCACAAATATCATGCTACGATCCATCATCCCACGCCCAAGTGCCGCACCGCTCCGCATGATATCGTGGTTTGCCAGCGCCTTTCTGCTGGCCGCCTTATTCGCAGTCGCAGCGGAGGCGGAATGGAAACTCGATTCGCTGCGGAAAATCTATCAGGGAAAACTCGACCAGCTCGACGCGGAGCATGACAAAACCATCGCCGGGCTGCTCGACAAATACCGCAACGCCCTCGGCGGCCTTCAGGAGCGCAGCCAGAAGGAAGGCGACCTGAGAGGCGTGCTGGAGACCCGCAAGGAGCTCGAACGCCTCGATTCCCAAAAGACCCCGCCGGCGGTGGATGCGCTCGCATCCCATGCGAAATTGCGCGATATCCAGGCCATTTGCGCCAAGGCGGCCGACAAGGAGGGACTCTCCACAGCCCGGAAAATCGTGGCACTTTGCGAGGAATACACCGGCCACCTCAACGAGGAGACAAAGCGCCTCACCATCGCCGGCGATTTCGACGGGGCCAAGGCTTATGCTGACGAAATCCGCCGGATCGCCGGCCGCGAAAAAGAAAAAAGCGCCGCCGGTCTCGTCAAAGCCGCAGGTGGTTCCGAAGCCGTAGCCGCCGGTGGTCCCGCCGCCGTCGCGGCCAAGGGCGACACCGGCTGCAAAATCCACACCGGTGCCAACCCGCCGCCCATCGAAGGCGTCGATATGAAATCCGTCTCGCAGTTGGGCACCCGCATGGGCGGCCGGATCTCACAAGTGGCCGTGGATGCGCTGATCGGAGCCCGCGACAAAACCGAGGAAGAGAGCAGGCGCTCGGACTACAGCCGCACGAAGATCGAATCCGGGGAAATCGACACCCTGCTGCGACTCAAACTGAAAACCCAGGGACGAAACAAGGTGATTCACGAACCCCTCGTGCTGGTGCAGTATTTCGCCACCGAGTTGGCGGCGCGGGGAATCGTCAAGCCAGTCCATATCGACACCGAACCCGTGCGGCTCACCGCACTCACCGACGAGGAAATCACCATCGATTTCCCGGCCATCACCCTGCGGAAACACGAGTCGCGCTCCCGTGTCGACTACTCCGGAACCTACACCTCGAAATCCGGCAGGGAATTCCACGGCCTGATGATCACCATTTTCAACAAGGACTACGAAATCATTCACCAGACCGTGACCCACAATTCCCTGCAGGACTCCGGCGAGCTGGCCGTCGCGCAAGCGAAGACTGCGGAGAGCAAAATCCACCTCAACATCGCCCGCCGGGCCTACGAGATGGCGCGCGATGCGTATTACACCGCCGATTCGGAAGACCCGAAACGCTCGGAGCTGTATAAAATCTACTACGACAAGCGGACCCGCTACTTCGCGCTCCGCAAGCGCGCGGGCGACGATTGATTTCCCGCCCGGATCCAGGGGAGCGAGGCAGCAGGGAGGAAATCCGTCCCCGGTCGAGATCCGGTCTTGCCATTGGGGGCGCTGGCCGTAGCTTCCGCGCGAGCAGGTTTTTCCAACCTCCGAGGCCCATTACCGGTCAAGTGCCAGTTGATCCGCGCCATGCAGATGGCTGCGGACGACCGGTGGCCGCAGGAAACCGGATCCATCTGTCTCGCGGGCGGCGGCGCAGGCCGGCCGGCTCCGACACTCCCGGGAGTTTCCTGCCGCAAGTGGTTGCGGCGCTCCCAGCGGCACCAAAAAGCCGGATAACGTCGGGGCCACGCCGGTCCGCACGAGTCCTCAAAGCACATGCGGATTTTCACGAAATCCACCGCGCCGGGCCGCTCCGCAACCCAGACACAAGCGACAACATGTCAAACGCAACACAACAATCCCGCAACTCGGGAGAAGGTCGGCGCCGCCGTTCGCGCGGCGGTAAAAACCGTAACAGACAACAACAGGAAGGCCGCCGCGATGGTGGCAATAACAACCGTCAAGCACAGGGACCGCGCCCATCGCGGGGTCGCGCCAAACCACCCGTCAAGCTCACGTGGTGGCAGAAGCTGCTCAAGGCGATCGGCCTCTACAAGGAGCCGGCCCGCCCCGTCAGGACGTCCGCCGAAATGCCGCAGGCCCCCAAGTCGAACGTGCGCAACGCGCGCGGCACCGGCGAGGCCAAGCCCGCGGCCAAGCCCGCAGGAGCCAGGCGTTCCTCGCGCGGCGGCGATCCCTCGACCGTGGAATCGGCCCGCCTCTATGTCGGCAACCTGTCCTACGACGTGACCGAACAGGACCTCCAGGAACTGTTCAAGGGAGTCGGCGGCGTGCGCAATGTGGAGATCATCTACAACCGCAGCACCCACCGCTCCAAGGGCTACGGCTTCGTGGAAATGCTCCACAAGGACGAGGCCATGCGCGCCGTGGAAGTCCTCCACGACCAACCCTTCATGGGCCGCAAACTCAACGTTTCCGGTGCCAAATCGAAGGGTCAGGACGAGCGTGAAGAGCGCGAGGACGGCGATGAGGGCGATGAGGGCGACAGCATCGTCTCACTCGCCCCGCTGCCCGGTGAGGACGACACAACGCAGCCGGCCGAAGAGCCCGCCGAGGAGGAATCCTCCGACACGGACTCCGGGCGCCGCAGCGAAGTGGCCTGATCGACATCCACTCCAACCCGCCCC
>DATISV010000087.1:0-9973 GCA_035468505.1 Luteolibacter sp.
GCTCGGTGTCCATGTGCTCCATCAAGCCCTTGCGGTTGGCGAGGGTCTTGAGGATGCCCTGCGTGTAGTCGCCGGGCGCTTCGATATAAAGAGTTTCGTAAGGCTCCAACAATTTCCCCGATTCGTCGCGGCGGAAAATCACCATCGGCCGCGATACGCAGACTTCGAAACCCTCACGGCGCATCTGTTCCACCAGCACCGCGATCTGCATCGCGCCGCGGGCCGAGACATTGAAGACGCCGGATTGGTCGGTGTCCTCGACCTGGACCGAGATGTTGGTTTTCAACTCGCGCATCAGGCGCTCGCGGATGGCACGCGAGGTGACGTGCTTGCCCTCCTTGCCGGCGAGCGGGCCGTCGTTGATGGAAAACTGCATCTGCACGGTCGGCGGATCGATTTCCACGAAAGGCAATGGCTCGGCATCCGCCGCACCGGAGAGCGTTTCGCCAATGTCGATGTTCTCGATGCCCGCAGCCACGCCGACGATGCCGCCGGCGGTGCCGCCCTCCGAGTCGTGGGTGGCGAGGCCGGAGTAGCTGAAGGTTTTCATCACCTTCGATTGCTGCCTGGTGCCGTCCTTGCGCAGCAGCCAGATGGTGTCGCCCTTTTTCACGCTGCCGCCGAGCACCTTGCCGACCGCCACGCGGCCGACGTAATCATCCCACTCGATATTGGACACGAGCATGGAAAACGGCGAGTCCGGATCGGCTTTCGGCTCGGGGATGAACTCGACGATTTTTTTCAGAAGCGGAATGCAATCCACCTTCTCGTCGTCCGGATGATTCATGAAATACCCGTCGCGCGCCGAACCATAGACGAACGGCGCGTTGAACTGGTCTTCGGTGGCGTCCAGATCGAGAAACAATTCCAACACCTGGTCATGCACCTTGAGCGGATCGGCGAGCGGGCGGTCGATCTTGTTGATGACCACGATCGGTTTGAGTCCTTCCGCCAGCGCCTTGCGCAACACGAAGCGCGTCTGAGCCTGCGGTCCGCCGAAGGCATCGACGACCAGCAGCACGCCATCCACCATCTTCATCACGCGCTCGACTTCCGCACCGAAGTCGGCGTGGCCCGGGGTATCGACGATGTTGATGGTGTAGCCTTCCCAGTGGATCGAGGTGTTCTTGGCCTTGATGGTGATGCCTTTTTCCTTTTCGAGATCCATCGAGTCCATGGCGCGCTCGGTTTGCGCCTGGTTTTCACGGTAGGTGCCGCCGGCTTGCAGGAGCTGGTCCACGAGCGTGGTTTTGCCGTGGTCCACGTGGGCGATGATGGCGAGGTTGCGGATCTTGAGGGACATGAAGCGATGGAGTCGTTGGTAGCGGCGGCCTGTGACCGTCGGAGCGCCGGGGCGCGCGGCTATGCCCGGTTTTCACCGGTGTGGCAAGGCGCGATTCGGCTTAAAATCCGGCGGATTTCCGCCGGGCGCGTCAGTGTTTCCCGTAAACCGCGTCCGGATCGAAGGACTTCTCCGCGCCGGTCCACTCCAGTTTCGCTGCTCCGTCCGCCGCGGTCACCTTGCGGTAAAAACACGATCCGCGCCCGGTGTGGCAGGCCCCGGCACCGATTTGCTCGACCATCAGAATGAGCGCGTCCTGGTCGCAATCGGTGAGGATTTCCACGATTTTCTGCACATGGCCGGAGGTGGCTCCCTTGTGCCAGAATTCCTGGCGCGAGCGCGACCAATAGACCGCCTCGCCGATCTCCAGCGTGCGTCGCAGCGACTCCGCGTTCATGTAGGCCAGCATCAGCGGCTCGCGCGTGGCCGCGTCCATCGCCAGCGCGGGGATCAGGCCGTCCTTGTCGAACTTCGGCGCGAAATCCAATGCCTCCTCCAACTGCTTCTTGTCGCCCCGCGGGGCGAAGGGTGCGTTCGGGTCCATGCGGGCAACGGTGGTTTCCGCCGCCACCGGTGTCCAGCGCACAGACTGTTCCATCCCTGTCAAAAACCGGGCGGATTTTATCGCTTTTGTTTGAAGAGATGCGCTCCGCATGCTTGGTATCTGATCATGCGAATCGACTATCAGAATGCCCGCTCGTTGTGTACCTCCGCCGAATTCGATCTGTTGCTTGATACCAGGCCCAAAGCGCTGACCGCACTGTCGGTGACGCAGTTGAAACGGAAAGCCTCTGTCGCGCGCCGATATTCCGACAAGTGGCGCGAACAGGCGAAACGCGGCGGCAACTCGAAAGATGGATCCGCCGCCCGCAGCCGTCAGAAGCATGAGCTTTTCCGCGAGGCGCTCCATCGCATCGAGGCGCGCATCGCCCGGATTGAAAAACCCGTGGCCGCTGTTTCCGAGGCGTCGAAGAAGACCGCCAGGAAGGTTGCGAAGAAAGCGGCCAAGAAAGCGGTGAAAAAAACCGCCTCCGTCTCGCCCAAGGGCGGCAAGACAGCCGTATTGTCACTCAGCAAGAGAGCGAAACAAAAGGCCATCACCACCAGCCGGCGGATCGAGGCCAGCGGCCTGACTTCAAGGATACGCGGACACGTCTCCGCACGCGGCCGCCGCAGCCAGGCCGCCCGTTCGTCGCGCAAGCGGTCCTGAGCCGGCCACACCAAGGAGGCGCATCCGGTGCGGGTGGCTGCCACCGTCGCGGAATTTACCGAGGCTTTACGGACGCGGCCGGGAGCATGGGGTAAACCGCCGCTGTCATGAAAACCATCCTGCTTGCCGCCATCTTCGTCTCGCTTGCCGCGGTTTCTCCGCGCGCCGCGGAAATTCCCAATCCGGCGATCCGCTACGACCAGTTCCTGAAGCTCTCGCATGAACTTGAGCCGGTGCGCGCCAAACACCGCGTGACCGAGGAAGAGTTCATCAAGATGTCCGCCGAGCCGGGGACCGTGATTCTCGACGCCCGCAGCAAGGATCGCTACGATCGCATCCATGTGAAAGGCGCGGTGCATCTTGCGTTCACGGATTTCACCGAGGAAGCGCTGGGCAAAGTCATTCCGGACAAGACGACGCGCATCCTGATCTACTGCAACAACAACTTCGAGAACGAGCCGGTGAACTTCGCCCGCAAGAGCGTGGCGGTGGCTCTGAACGTGCAGACCTTTGTGAACCTGCACGCTTACGGCTACACCAACGTGTATGAACTCGGCCCGCTGCTCGATGTGAAAACCACCCGCATTCCGTTCGAGGGAATTGACGTGGGGAATGGCGAAAACGCGCTCATCGGGGAAATCTTCCGCCAGCTTCGGACACCGCCAAAAACGATCGGGTTTGTCATGACGTCGGAGTTGGCCGATTCGCATGAGAGCCAAGGTTACGATTGGCACATCAAGGATACCGAATGGGGCATCCTGCTTTACCCGGAATACCTGCGGAAAGAATTGGAACCCGGAAAATCCTATCGTGTGCACGGAACTTTCGTATCACTCGGTTACGGCGGGTTTCATGTATGGGCGAATGGAGTCAGTGAAGTGAAGTGAGCGGCTCCGAATGAACGGGATGAAGGAAGAAAAAAGCACGCCGATGAGCCGACCTTGCCGCACCGTTTTCAATCTGCCACAGTCAGTCACTCCATGACCGATCCCGTCATCCTCGTCATCGAAGACGATCCCGCCGTGCGCCGTGGGATCGTCGATGTGCTGGAATATGCCGGCTATTCCACGTTGGAGGCCGCCGACGGCCATGCCGGAATGGAAACCGCGCTTAAGGCGAACTACCGGCTACTGCTTCTCGACCTCGTGATGCCGGGTTCGTCGGGTTTTGAAATCCTCGCGGCGTTGAAGAAAAAACGCCCTGGGCAGCCGGTGATCATCCTTTCGGCGCGCGGCGAGGAGGACGACCGCGTGCGCGGCCTGGTCGGCGGCGCGGACGACTATGTGGTGAAGCCTTTCAGCATGAAGGAACTGCTCGCGCGCGTGGATGCCGTGCTGCGCCGCACCTGCGAACGCGCCGCGCCCGCCGACGAACGGCGGATCGATGGCGGCACGGTGGATTTCCGCGAAAGCGTGATCCGCTTCGACGACGGACGCGCGGAGACTCTATCAGACATGGAAGCCCGGCTATTGCGTTATCTCATGGACGCCGGCGGACGGCTCGTCACGCGCGACGAAATCCTCCGCCAGTTATGGCAACTCGATCCGGCGCGCACCGACACCCGCACGCTCGACATGCATGTCATGCACCTGCGCGCGAAACTCGACGACAGGGAGCAGCGCTTTCTAACAACCGTACGCGGCAGGGGTTATCAATTTCTAACAGGAGGCGTGTCGTGAAGGCTCCGTGCGCATGGATCGTCTGGGCGGCCTTGGCCACCTGCGCGGTGCTGGTGCTCGGCGCGATGGCCATGCTCACGCGCAACGTGCGGGCCACCCAGCACGAGCATGCCGTGGCCGAGGCGCGCGCCAACATGGAAGAGCAGACCCGCCTCGCCCTCTGGCGCATGGACGCCGCCGGCGCGGCCATCCTGCTGCGCGAAAACCAGCGCCCGCCCGCCGATTACGATCCGGGCAATCCCGTGCCGTCGCTGCCCTTCGGCGACGATCCGCTGGTGAAACTCCATTTTGAAGTCCGTGATGGCATTCTGGTTTCGCCCGAGGCGAACGGTTCCGGAGAACCGCTCGAACCCCTCAGGTCGCTGCTCGCCAGGAACGGTGACACCGCGGACCTGCTCAGGTCCGCCGCCGCCGCAGGCGAGACCGCGTGGCGCAACGTGCCCAAGGATGTGGCGATGGTGAAATCCGCCAATCCAGGATACTCCCGGCAAGGCGAGCCACAACAACGCTACAGCCAGTCCTATCAGGAAGGCTTCAACGAAATCGAGAGAGCCAATCGTGCGAAGAACGTGGAGAGCCAGGCCATGGCCCAGAACGCCATCGTCAACGCCTACGCGAACACAATCCAGCTGCCTCAGGCCGGAGGCATCACCGAGATCGGCAGCATGCGCCCGGCATGGATCGATGGCGAGTTGTTCCTGCTGCGTCAACTCACGGTTGCCAATGCCCGCGTGATCCAGGGCGTGTGGCTGGATGCCGCGAAACTCCGCGATCTGCTGCTTGCCGAGATCATCGACCTGCTGCCGGCCGCAAGGTTGGAACCCCTCGTCGCTGCGGCGGACGATCCGCTCGTGCTCGTGTCATTTCCTTTCCGCCTGGCTCGCAACGAAAGCCCGGCACCGCAGATGCCGCAGTGGAGCGGCCCATTGCTGGTCGGCTGGGCGGCCGTGTTCTGCGCGCTGGGTGCCGTTTCCATCCTCGTCCATGGCTTGATGCGCCTCTCGGAAAGACGCGCGTCGTTTGTCTCCGCCGTCACCCACGAGCTGCGCACGCCGCTCACCACCTTCCGGCTTTATTCCGATATGCTGGAAACCGGCGCGGTGAAACCGGAAAAACGCGGCGACTACCTGCGGGTGCTCTCGCGCGAGGCCGACCGCCTTTCGCACCTGGTCGAGAACGTGCTCGCCTTTTCGCGCATCGAGCGCGGCTCGGCTCGCTCGCATGTCAGCGAAACCAGCATCGACTCGTTCTTGGCCTCGCAACACGAACGCTGGAGTGCCCGGCTCGCCACCGCCGGGCTCGAACTGGTCATTCATCCCGCGCCGGATATGAAACTGCGCGCCGATCTAACAGCCTTGGAGCACATCCTCTTCAACCTCATCGACAACGCCGCCAAATACGCCGCCGGTTACGAACCGCCGCAGGTGGAAATCTCCGCCCGCGCGGACAACGGCCACGTGGTCATCGAGGTGGCGGACCACGGCCCCGGCATTCCCGCCGAGGAACGCCGGCGCATCTTCCGCCCCTTCCACAAATCCGCCCGCGAGGCCGCCGACACCAAACCCGGCGTCGGCCTCGGCCTCGCGCTCTCGCTCCGCCTCGCCAGAGAATTGGGCGGCTCGCTCGCTCTCGCCAACGGTCCGGTGCCCGGCGCGCGTTTCCTGCTGCGATTGCCCGTCTCGTAGGCGCGGTTGTCAGACCGCGTCGATGGACCAAGCGATGTCTTCACTCCCTCGCTCTTACGAGCGAGCCTGCGGGGAAATGTCACACACCCCGCCGGTCGCCCCACAGGCGGATGTGCAGGCGGTCGCAAAAGCGATAGCCTTGTTCGCGGCAAATCTCCGCAAGCCATGGGGCTGTTTTGTCGATTTCAGCGGCGGTGCGCCCCTCGGGCATGAGCAGGATGCGATTGCGGGGAATGGCATGGTTGAGTGTCAAAACCTTGATATCCGTTAGATCGTCCGGTGATGAAACCACGAACTTGAACCATGCCTTCGGTGACGAAGCGAAATAACGCAGAGCTTCATCATTCAAGCGCAGCGATTCCGGCATGCCCGCGTTCGAGAGTTTGGGCGAAACATTGAACTGGTCCACCGCTTCCGCGAATGCGGGGCATGGGATGCGCGTGCCGTTGGTTTCCACTTCGAACATGCAGTCCGGCATTTCCGCGCGGATGAGGCGGATCATTTCAAGCAACGCCTCTTCCTGAAGCAGTGGCTCTCCACCCGTGATGACCACCCGCGGGCATTTGAAATTCAGGACATGCCGCGCGGCTTCTTCGGGCGATATCTCGAACGTGACATCCGCCTTGCGGTGCTTCGCATATCCCGGCACGGCATCCTTTTCATGCGGCCATGGCGTGCCGTCGAAGTTCCAAGTGTGATCCGTGTCGCACCACACGCAATGCAGGTTGCAGCGCGACGCCCGCACGAACACCGCCGGGCAGCCGGCGGAAACGCCTTCGCCCTGGATGGTGTGGAAAATTTCCGGCCCGTCGCCGAGTT
The DNA here is from genome assembly GCA_035468505.1 of Luteolibacter sp. Classification (GTDB taxonomy): domain Bacteria; phylum Verrucomicrobiota; class Verrucomicrobiia; order Verrucomicrobiales; family Akkermansiaceae; genus Luteolibacter. Next base: position 6,736 of record DATISV010000087.1, read on the forward strand.
TCGCGAGTTTCATGGTTGAGGGAGATGTGTCATTCCGCGGCATTCTCCCGTTCGTCCTCCTCCCACACCACGGCGGCCTCGGCCTTGGCTTCGGCGAGCACGTCGAGGGTGTCGTGAAGGGCGCACCAGTGTTCGATGTAGGGCCAGTCGAGGGATCGCTCGCCTTGAACGCCCATCACCGCCACGGCATCGTCGAAATCCTTGCCTCTTCTCGCTCCTTTGCTCCAGCGAATTTTCTGGATGATGACATCTTCAGCGGTTGGCAGCCATGCTTCCCTGCCGAGAAGCGTGAGCTTTCTGCGGCGCTCGAATCTGGATTGATCGTGGGCATCTCCGCTCAATTCAAACAACTCAATCGTGAACGGGATTGCCGGAATCTGTATGATCTGGCGCCAAGTGCCGGTGACCATTTCAAAACTCACTTGGGGATCGATGCGGAAAGACTTTGGAAGTTCCGCGAACAGTCGCTCCCGTTGCGCGGTCATGATGCGGAGAACCAAATCCGCATCCTTGGTCGCCCTGGGGACGCCGTAGCGGTTGGATGAAAACGAGCCGACAACCATGTAGTCGAGCGAAAGCCCGTTGAGTGTGTCGAGCAAGACCCCTACCGCGTCTTCACCGGTTTTCATGGCAGGCAGTTCCGGTGGGACTCGAGTCTGCGAAGTTTCGCGAAGCGTTGCAATAGGAGCCGGTGAACTTCCTCTTCGGCTGCCGCAGGCCGTTCATCGCGAATGCCTTCCTTCATTCTTTCGCAAACTCCGGAAAACAGCCGCATTCCCGCAATAATCCGTTCTTCACCCGACATCAGCCGCGCCTGCCTCACTTTCGCTAGCAGGGCGAAGCGCGCGTCGTCGGCGATCCGGTCATCCATGGCTTGGAGGGTAGCCGGGAGGACGACGCGTTGCAAGCCGGGGCTTCAGGGCGAGCACGCAACCATTGGGCTTGCGCGCACCCTCCGCCGAAGTGATAGAACCCCGCTCATGGCGGAACGAAATGGCGGTGCGGTTGGCGCGGAGACGCGTCCATGGCTGCCGTTCGCGCTAATCGTCGCTGCCAGCGCGCTGGCTCACATCTGGTGCCTCGGGTCGCAATATTACCTGGATGACCCGACGGCGATCCGCGACAACGAGGCGATCCGGAGCGGTGACATTTTCACCGGGGTGACGCTGTTTTGGACGCGGCTCGCATATTTCATCCAATACAAACTCTTCGCGCTGTCGCCGGTGGGCGTGCATGCGGTGAACTGGCTGCTGCACACTGCGGTGGCCTGCGTATTGTTTGTGTTTGGCCGGGATTTCATCCGCGGCCGTGCCGAGCTGGGGCTCGGCGCTCCCGGGGGAGTGCCCTTGTTCGGCGCGCTGTTGTTCGCGGTGCATCCGCTGGCGAGCGAGATTCCGAATTACGCGCGCTGCCAGGACCTCGCATGGGTCACCTTGTTTTCGCTGCTCGCGTCGTGGTCGATGTTGTTGTTCCTGCAACGCGGCGGATGGAAAAAGATCCTCTGGACAGTGCTCGCCATCGCCGGGGCCACGATGTCGAAAGGGCCGGGGATGTTCCATGCCGCGATGATGGTCGGCGCGGTGGGACTGGCGGCGATGACGCCGGAGCACTGGAAATATTTCCGCCGGCGCGGCTGGTGGCTGGCGTTGCTGGTGGCGGCCGGCGTGGTGGCGTTCTGGGCGGCGGGCCTGATGCCGTTCATCCGGCGTGCGGTCGATCTGATGGCGGAGCCGCGCTTCGCCGGCCATGGCTTCACGTTGGCGCGGGTGTTCTGGGAGTTCGCGTGGCGGGCGGTGATCCCGGTTTCGCTCAGCGCGGACCATCATATCCAGGAAACGCTGATTCCGCCCGGCAGCCACATTTGGAATATCCCGGACAAGACCGCGCTGCTGGCCGCGGTTTCGATGCTCGCTCTAACGGTTTTCAGCTTCTTCCTCGCATGGCGGAAAACCACGCGCGTGATCGGCGTGTGCCTGTTTCTCTTCGTCGGAACGATGTTGTTCCGTGTGCTGTATCTCATACCCGAGTTCATGCCGGAATACCGGATCTATCCGGGCATGCCTTGGTTCTGCCTGGGTGCCGCGCTGGTCATGGCAAGTGTCTGGCGGCGGTTTTTCCGCAGTGTTTCACCGCGCGTTCCGGCGGTGCTGCTGATCGTGGTGTTCGCGTTGATGTCGATGAAGCGTTCGTTCCAGTGGCACGATCTCGACCGGCTGATGGCCGATGTGCTGCGTCAGTATCCGGCGCAGGGACGCGCGATCTGGGAGCTTCACCGGCGCGACGCCCACGTGGGCGACTGGCAGAAGATCATTGATCGCCAGCGCAACGATTGGCCGCGCGTGTTTCGGCGTTTTCTGGAGGAAAACCGCCGCCTCGCTCCGGCGCGCGAGCTGCCGACCGGCCACTTCGCGTTGGCGGATGTGGCCGGCGCCGCGCTGTACGCCGAGGCGCTCGCGCATGTCGAGGGCCCGGCACCGGCGCTGATGGAATTGCGGCGGCTCGAAAACCACATGAACGCGCTGCGCATCGATCAGAAACTGCATTGGAATTATTTTTATCGCAGCAAGGCGAACGTGCTCGTGCGGATCGGGCGGTCCGATGCCGCTTATGAAATGATGCGGGAGGTGGGGCTGGAGCGTTTTCCGAAAGCCGACGTCCGCCGCATCAGGAAATTGGCCGGTGCGACGGACGCCGCGGACTGACGGGTGGACACCATGGGGAGCGCCCTCTAACCTCGCCGCACATGAGCATCATCACCGGCCGGGGCGATTCCGGCGAAACGGATCTGTTGTTTGGGAAACGCATCGCCAAGACCTCGTTGCGCGTCGAGGCGCTCGGCTGCGTGGACGAATTGAACGCCGCGCTTGGCATGGCGCGCGCGTCCGGTGCGAACCCGGAATGGATCGCGTTAATCGAGGTCGTGCAGGAAAAACTCATCGGCCTGATGGGCCAGCTTGCGACTTTGCCCGAGGACGACGCGCGTTATCGCGAGACGAAATTTCCGCTGATCGCCGACGCCGATGTCGATTGGCTGACCGCCGAAGGGCACAAATACGAGGCGCGCGGAATCCGTTTCAGCGGCTGGGCGCGGCCCGGTGCGGAGGGCTGCCACGCCCGCGCCGCGGTGGACTTCGCGCGGTCGGTGGCACGCCGGGCGGAACGTGCCATCCTGCGGCTTCATGAGTCCGGCGAGCCGGTGCCGGAAAACGTGCGGCTGTTTTTCAACCGCCTCGCCGAC
>DATISV010000088.1:0-3970 GCA_035468505.1 Luteolibacter sp.
CTGCCAGAAGGCGCGCATGCGGGCGCTGTCGAGCCGCTCGCTATCGAGGAGGAACTGGCGGTTGACGTCGATGAGGCGCGCGAGGTTGTCGGCCCGCTCGACATAGCGGGTCATCCAGTAGAGGGTGTTGGCGACGCGGGAAAGCATGGTTCGTTTCTCAGTGGCGGAGCACCCAGGTGTCCTTGCTGCCGCCGCCCTGGGAGGAATTGACGACGAGCGATCCCTGGTTGAGGGCGACGCGGGTGAGGCCGCCGGGGACGATGCGGACATCCTCGCCGTAGATGATGTAGGGGCGGAGGTCCACGTGGCGGCCCTGCATCACGCCGTCGCACCAGGTGGGGGCGCGGGAGAGTGAAATGACGGGCTGGGCGATGTAGTTGCGGGGATCGGCGAGGATGCGTGCGCGGAAGGTTGCGATTTCCTCCCTGCTGGCGGTGGGGCCCATGAGCATGCCGTAGCCGCCGGACTCGTTGGCGGCCTTGACGACCAGCTCGGGCAGGTGGCCGAGGATGAATTTCAGGTCCTTTTCCTCGCTGGCCAGATAGGTCGGCACGTTGGGCAGGATCGGCTCCTGGCCGAGGTAGTATTCGATCATCCGGGGGACGAAGTAATACATCACCTTGTCGTCGGCCACGCCGGTGCCGACGGCGTTGGCGAGGGCGACGTTGCCGGCGCGGTAGGCGTTCATCAGGCCGGGCACGCCGAGCACCGAGTCCTTGCGGAAAACGACGGGGTCGATGAAGTCGTCGTCGATGCGGCGGTAGATGACGTCCACGCGCCGGAGGCCGCGGGTGGTGCGCATCCAGACGATGTTGTCGAGTACGACGAGGTCGCCGCCCTCGACGATGTCGATGCCCATTTCGCGGGCGAGGTAGCAGTGCTCGAAGTAGGCGCTGTTGTGGCAGCCGGGGGTGAGCAGCACGCAGACGGGGATCTCGCTGCGGCGCGGCGAGAGGTGGTGGAGCATGTTGAGCAGGCCGCGCGGGTAGGACTCCACCGAACGCACGCCCATCTGGTGGAAGAGGCCGGGAAACGCGCGTGTCATCGCGTTGCGGTTTTACAGCAGGTAGGAGGCGCCGGACGGGCAGCGGCCGTTGTCCTCGAGCTCGTGGTATTTGCCGTCGGCATCGCGGATCAGGTCGCTGCCGCAGATGTGCATGTAGATGTCGCCCGGCACGTCCACGCCGCGGAACTCGGGGCGGTAGTGCTTGGCCAGCTCGACGTGGTGGGCGGGGATCACGCCGTCCTTGAGGATGCGCTGGTCGTGGTAAACGTCGTGGAGGAACAGGTTGAGCGCGGTGATGCGCTGGGTGAGGCCGGCCTCGATGTGCTCCCATTCGTCGGCCGGCATCACGCGCGGCACGGGGTCGAAGGGGAAAATCCTCTCGGTGCCCTGTTCGTCGTGATAGACGTTGAAGGTGATGCCCTGGCGCAGGAAATAGAGTTCGGAAATCGCCTTGCGGGAGAGGAAATCGTCGTCGTCCATGCCGGAGAGGCGCTCCATGAGGGCAGTGCAATGCGGCCGCACCGTGCCGTCGGCGGCGAACATCTCATCGTAGAATTTTCCGGGATCGTAGCCCTCGAACATTTGCATGGGTTGGGTGGCGGCACAGCAGGCGGCGTGCCGGATTTTTCGCGCGCGATGCGGCGCACCGCTTTGCGGTTGCCTGCCGGGACCGGCGGGCGGATGGTTCCGCGCGTTCCGCGGCGGCGTGCGGGACCATTGCAAACGGAATGAAGAAACGCTACCTGAAACTGGTTCGGCAGGCGCTCAAGTCGCTGCGGCACCCGCAACTCCGCCATCGGCCGTGGTGGCGGGCGCTGACGCGCCGGATTGGCGACCGCGCGCTGTGGGTGCCATGCCGCGACACGGTGGCCGCCGGGCTGACGATCGGGTTGTTTTTCTCGATGATGCTGATGCCGTTCCAGATGATACCGGCGGCGATCATCGCGATGCGGATGCGGGTGAACGTGCCATTCGCGGTGGCGGCCTGCTGGGTGACCAACCCGCTGACGATGCCGGCGGTGCTGTACGGGCAGTTCAAGCTGGGCGACTGGATGCGCGACGTGCTGGCGGTGCCGATGCCGGGTTTTCTGGCGCGGGTGCAGTTCGACGTTTCGGGCGTGGGCCAGCTCAATGCGGCGAGCTATCTGCTGGGTATGTTCGCCTCGGGTGTGATCCTGGCCTGCTTCGCCTATCCGCTGACGCATCTTTTTTCGGCGATCCTGCCGCAGCATCTGCCGGTGAGGCGGCATCACGGGAAAAGGCGCGAGTGAGCAGCGGGGAAAACCGCCTCACGTCCCCGGCTGTGCGGGATTGGTCACCAGTGAGCGGGTCGGCAGGAACAGCCGCAACGAATCAGTTGCGATACGCCTGAAACCAAATCGTTGGTAGAACCCGACAAGATCCTCGGTCGCGGCATCCACCACCATGCCGATGCCGCCGGTCGCGCCGAGCGAATCGGCCGCGATCCGGCGCGACAGCGCCAACAGACGGGTGGCGATCCCCTGCCCATGCGCCGAGGCATCCACCGCAAGCCTGCCCAACAGAACGGCACCCACCGGATTCCGTGGCAGCCCTTTCGGCACTTCAGGCCAACCAGCGGCTTCGACCATGCAAGGCGTGAGGGTGAAGTATCCGAGGATTGGCTTGGGTGGCGTGGCATCCTCCGTCACCAGCACGCGTGTGAGGCTCACCCCTTTTTCCGTGTGACCACGGGCGGTTCGCTTCAGGTAGTCGTCCACCGATGCAAGCCCGGAAGCGAACGACTTCCGGTCATGCGAGGCATCGAGCAGCTCAAGAACGAATCGTGACATCCTGGGCCAGGGCTTCGGCTTTGCGGGCGGCCGCGTTCGGCTTCGGTGGATTGGACAGCAAGCGCAGCATTTCTCGGGTCTCGGCCTCGTCGAGCTGCCAGCGGGCTTCCTCGGCAATCACGCGCTCGGCGGCGGCGCGCGCCGCCTCAAGCACGAAGCCGGTGACCGTCAGTCCGCGCAGCGCCGATGCCCGCTCCAGCAACCCGGCGGTCGATGCCGGAAAACGCGGACTGATCCGAACGGTCGCCTCTGCCGCAGGACGACTGCGCAAGCCTTTGGTCGCTGCTTGTTTCATGGCTCCCAAGCTAGTTCCGGAAGAGGACATGACAATCTTTTTTGGTGCGAAATTCGCACCAATTGGGCAGGGCAAACAAAGACGGTGCGGGCCGAAGTCCCGCACTCCTCACGGGCGTTGTTCAGGCCGGCGCCTTGTCCAACTCGAAGGCATCGTGCACCGCGCGGGCGGCGTCTTCGATGCGGGTTTCGTCCACGGTGACGGCGATCTTGATTTCCGAGGTGGAGATCATGCCGATGTTGATGCCGGCCTCGCCGAGCGCCTGGAACATGGTGGCGGCCACGCCGGAGTGGGAACGCATGCCGATGCCGACGGCGGAGAGTTTCGCGATGCCGGCCTCGGTCTCGATTTTCGCCTGCGGCAGCTCGGCGAGCAGCGGCTTGAGCGCGGCCTGCGCCTTGCCGAGGTCGTTGGAGTGCATCGTGAACGAATGGCGCGCGAAGCCGTCGTGCGCGATGTTGGAAATGATCATGTCGAGGTTGATCTCGGCCTCGGCCAGCACGCCGAGGATGCGGCCGGACATGCCGGGCTCGTCGGGAATGCCGATGACGGTGAGGCGCGCCTGCGAGCGCTCGATCGATACGCCGCGGATGACGACGTTTTCCATGTTGGGATGTTCTTCTAACACGAGGGTGCCGGGGTTGTCGTTGAGGGAGGAGCGGACTTCGAACACGACGCCGAATTTCTTGGCGAATTCGACGGAGCGCGATTGCATGACCTTGGAGCCGGACGAGGCCATTTCCAACATCTCATCATACGAAATTTCCGGCAGCTTGCGGGCGTTTTTCACCACGCGGGGATCGCAGGTATAGACGCCGTCCACGTCGGTGAGGATCTGGCAGACATCGGCCTTGAGCG
>DATISV010000089.1:0-1844 GCA_035468505.1 Luteolibacter sp.
GCCTGGACGATCCTGCCTTTGGAAACCTCCCGCCGGAGGCCGTCGAAAGGGCTGCCCTGATAGATGGTGGGCGCGTTGTAGGTGATGTGGCCTTCCACCGAGTCGCGAACGGGCGAGGTGAAGACCTCGCCATCGGGCACGTTGTAATTGCCACAGGAAACGAGGGTGGGGATGCCCTTGATGGAAAAGCGCAGATCGGTGCCGGGGCCGGTGATGTGGACCTGGTCGGTCTTGTTCATCAGCTTCTGGAGTGCGACCATTGCCGGACGGATGGCCTTGTAATCGAGCAGGCAGACCTTGAAGTAAAAATCCTCGAAGGCCTCGGTGCTCATGCCGGCCTGCTGGGCCATGGCGGAGGACGGCCAGCGCAGGACGCACCACTTGGTCTTGCGCACGCGGTGGTCGAGCACCGGTCGCATGTGTTTCATGGCGAGCCGCATTTTTTCCACCGGCACGTCGGAGTTTTCCGCGATGTTGTTGCCGCCGCGGATGGCGATGTAGGCGTCCATGTCCTTCATCTCGGCGAGCAGGTGCTTGGCGATCACCGAGTATTGCGCGTCTTCCGCACCGATGAGCATTTCGCGGTTCAGGCGGCCCTGGTGCACGCGAAGGAACGGCAGCGCGCCCTTGGCCCGGGCCTCGCGGATCAACGCAAGGCCGATGGAATCCGGTACGTCGTGGAGGTCGATGAGGACTTTTTCGCCCTTTTTGAGAGCGGTGGAATAACGGACGAGTTGACGGGCGAGGGCGTCGATGCGGGCGTCGTGCATGGCGCGGTCTGATAGCCGCGCGGCGGGGGCGATCCAAGCGCGAAGTCGGGCGCGTGTAAAAGAATTGCCAGAGTCGCGGCGTCAGTTTGCGGGCGGCGGAATGAGCAATGACTGGCCGGGATGGATGACGTCGTTTTTCAAGCCGTTGAGGCGCATGATGTCAGCCGCCTCGCAGCCGTATTGGCGGGCAATGCGGGTGAGGTTGTCGCCGCGGACGACGGTGTGCCTGAGCGGTTCCGGGGTTTCCTCCGGAGCGGGAGCGGGGATTTCTTCGGCAAAGGAATTTTCGGGAGCCGTGGAGTTTTCTTCAGCTTCGCCGGTCTGCGCGGTTTGATCGATTTCCGTTTCGGGTGTCGCGGAAGGCGCTGGGTTCTCCGCGGACTTCGGATCCACGGGAATGCGCAGAGTTTGTCCGGCGTGCAGAAGGTCGCTTCGCATGCGGTTGGCATGCATGATTTCGTCCACGGTCACATCATGACGTTTCGCGATGACCCCGAGTGTCTCGCCGCTGCGGACGGCGTGAAGCAGATGCTCGCCGACATCCCCGTCATCGAGCGGAGGCAGTGGCGGCACGGCACCCGGCGTGTCCGGAACGGCGGCCACCAGGCCATCTTCCGGGTCCGGCAAGAGCGGGGCGGGAGGCGCTTCCGGTATCGGTGCGGGCTCGGGCGCGGATGCGACGGGCGGGTTTTCAGAGGGAGCACGGGGTGGACTGTCCTCGACGATTTCCAGCGGCTCCGGCAGTGCGGGCGGAGTGATGGCGGCGATTTCCGGAGCCGGCTCAACCGGCTCGGATTCTTCTGCGCCCAGTGCGGGCGTGGGAGTTTCGTCGGTCGCGGCAGGAGAGGTGGTTTCGGTGGCTTCGGTGGAATGATTGGCGGATGTTTCGTCGTCTTTGTCTCTGGACAGAACCAGGATCAGGGCGATGGCGGCAATAAGGGGCACGGCCAGCGTAAAGGCGAGTTTGCGCCGCTGCGGCAGGCCGGCGGGAACCTGTTCCTCCACATTCGATTCATCCAATTCCGGCACGGTTTCGTCTGCTGGCGGAATGGGTGCGACCACTTCGGGCCGGGG
>DATISV010000090.1:0-4679 GCA_035468505.1 Luteolibacter sp.
CACTCATACTCGAAGCCGCCGAATCCATCGACGGAGTGGTTGTTAGAACGCTCAACATCGGCCGTTCGTCGCGCGATTTGAAGCACCGCATCGCCCCGGTTGCCGCGAAGCTCGCGATCCGTTGCTCCGATGCGTTGGAAACCGTGGAGGAAAACGGTTTCGTCGTGCTCAAAGTGCCGGCATCCCGCACGCCGGTGAATTTCAGAATCGCGATCGCACCGGCGGACGACGCGGGTTCATTGGATTCGCAGATGGCATCCGCCCGCCTGCCGCTCGATCTCGAACCGCTCACCCACGGCGGTCCGCCGCGCTGGCCGCAGGTGCTGACCACCCGCAGCGTGCGCGGCGAGGAAACGGGAGCTTTCGCAGTGGATGCGCTCGAACATCCCGACGACACCGCCAACCCGTGGCACAGCCGGATGCAGTTGAGCGGTTTCGATTTCTTCGCCGATGGCAAACGCGCCGCCGTCTGCACCTGGCTCGGCGACGTGTGGATCGTCGAAGGCATCGATCAGGCGGCCCCCGCGGAGTTGCGCTGGCGGCGGATTACCAGCGGATTGTTCCAGCCGCTCGGATTGAAGATCATCGATGAAGTCATTCACGTCACCTGCCGCGACCAGATCGCGCGACTGCATGACCGCAACCACGACGGCGAGACCGATTTCATCGAGTGCTTCAACAACGATCATCAGGTGACCGAGCACTTCCACGAGTTCGCGATGGGCTTGCAGGCGGATGAAAAGGGAAACCTCTATTATGCCAAATCCGCGCGCCATGCGAGACCTGCCTTGGTTCCGCATCACGGCACACTGTTGCGGGTGAGCGCCGACGGCACGCGCACCGATATTCTCGCCAGCGGACTGCGCGCCGCCAACGGCATCTGCCTCAATCCGGACGGCACGTTTTTCATCACCGACCAGGAAGGCGAGTGGACGCCGAAAAACCGCATCAATCTCGTGCGCGGCGATGGCCCGGATGAGTTCTTCGGCAACATGCTCGGATATCACAATGTCACCGACACGTCCGATGACGCGATGAAACAACCACTGTGCTGGATCACCAACCGCATGGACCGCTCGCCCGCCGAACTGTTGTGGGTGCCGCGCGATGCGAAGTGGGGCAACCTTGGCGGCTCGCTGCTCAACCTGTCATACGGCTATGGCATGATCTACACCGTGCCCCATGAAATCATCGGCGGCCAGCCGCAGGGTGGTGTGTGCGCCCTGCCGATGCCGCCGTTTCCCACCGGCATCATGCGCGGCCGCTTCCATCCGGACGGTGACCTGTTCGCCTGCGGCATGTTCTCATGGGCCGGCAACCGCACGCAGCCCGGCGGCCTTTACCGCGTGCGCGCCACCGGCAAACCCGGGATGCAGCCGGTCGGCCTGGAATTCCGCAAGGGCACCATCCGCATCCGGTTCAGCGATCCGCTCGATCCTTCCGCCGCGGAAACCAGCCGCCACTCGGTGCGCATCTGGCATATCCAACGCACGAAGCGCTACGGCAGCGCCCACGAAAACGAGCGCGATCTCAGCGTCGGCGGCGTGCGCCTCGAATCGCCCGACACGCTGGTCATCGAAGTGCCCGACCTGCAACCGACCCGCTGCATCGAAATCCGCTGCCGCCTGAAACAAGCCGACGGCTGGGAAACCGAGCGCGTCATTCATGGCACGATCCACCAACTTTGATCCGTCTCCCGCGGCGCGGATTCGCCGCCCTCGCAACCATGATGGAGATGGCGCTTGAACAATGGTGCGCGGAGCCCTAGTCCGGGGGCCGCATGGATCCGATGCACCCTTACGAGCATCTGTCGCTTTTCACCGTGGGCATCGTTCTCGCGCTGTGGCTGATCGGCGTTCACACCCTGATGCTGGCGAAGCCCCGACTGGTGGGCGGTTTCCTGAAGAAATTTCCGCGCAACCACATGCTCGGGCAAATCCTGCTGGGCATCGGCATGGCGTGGTTCTGGCTCTTGATCGCGCCTGAAAACAAAGGACTCATCAGCGCGCTGGCGATGGACCTCGGCGAATTCAACGGTGCCAAGCCACTGTTGCAGATCCTGGTACCCGTGACCCTGGTGCTGGTGGCCACCAGTGTGAGGGATTTCCTCGCGGTGAGGGCGCTCGGAGTGGTGGGCCTGATGGTGGCCTCGCCGCTGCTGGAATCCGCGTTTCTGGAAGATCCCGGCACCCGGTTGCTGGTCCCGGTCTTCGCCTACCTCTTGCTGACCGCCTCAATGTTCTGGGTGGGCATGCCCTACCTGTTCCGCGATGCGGTGACGTGGGTGACGGCAAAGCCCGCGCGCTGGCGCATCGCCTCATTGGCCGGGCTCGCCTACGGCGCGGCCACCTTGGCATGCGCACTCGTCTTCTGGCGGGGCTATTGATCCGGCCCGGGCCGGGTCAATAAATCGGCGCACCACCGTGGTCCGCGCCACCGCCGCTGCCACCACTGGCCTTGTCGGCGGTTTTTTCCATGCTTTCTCCCGCAATCCTCATGTCGCGGCCGAGGCCGATGAAGGTGTTGCAGGAACTGGAGAACACTGCGGTAGCGGACAGAGCGATCAACAGGATGGTTTTCATCACGCGTCTAGATAATGGATGTGGGAGAAGCTGCAAGCGGATATTTTACGGATTTCTTAAATAATTTCGGAGTCAGCGACCCTCGCGAAGAATGCGGTTTTGTTCATCGAGCAGGAGGATTTTCGGCACGGGTGGGGTGTCGGTGTATCCGAAAGCCATGATGGTGACGCGCTCGCCAGCCTTGATGAGGTGGGCCGCCCCGCCGTTGATGAGTATCCTGCCGGTGGCGGGAGGTCCCTCCAGCACATAGGTTTCAAGGCGCGCACCGGTGGTGATGGATGCAACCAGCACCTTTTCGCCGGGCCACAAATCGGCGGCGTCCATCAAATAGGAGGGGATTTCGATGCTGCCCTCGTAATCGACGTCCGCGTCCGTGACCATGGCGCGGTGGAGCTTGGATTTGAGAATTTCGCGGAGCATGGCGCGCGGGGAAGGAAAGGTCGCGCGCTCGCCGCGTCAAGCGGCAAGACAGGGCAAAGCCGCCCCGCTGGCCAAGCCATGGTGGCGGGCATGGACAGGTGCTGTCCCGGAAGCGCCGGGTGCCGTGCAAGTGGTGTTATTTGTTGCGCGGATTCTCTGATGCCCGGCTTTCGGCTTGTTTGCCGCGGGGCATCCTCCCATCCCTGCGTCCGACCAACCACGAAGGCGTCATGGAATCCGGTGAAATTCCGGAACAGTCGCGCTGCGGTAACCGGTTGCGAATCCCATCAGTCCAATCGTTGTGAAAAACGGTGAAGGCGGGAGGAGCGTGAACCGGGAGTCCGAATACTTGCGCCTTCGTTGCTCGTCACCCGTCCGCCGGTTCGTCCCGGTGGAACGGGTTCAGTGGTCCTCCGCGAAAGAGGACCGGCGGGAGACGGCGGCGGGAATTTCCGCAGCCTTCTCTTCATGAGAAACCACACACATCGAAGAGATCACATGAAACACCACACCATCGTCGTGGCTTTCTGCATCGCGGCAGCCGTTCCAGCCGTCGCGGAAGAAGAGGCCAAAGAACTGGAGACCATGATCGTCTCCGCCCTGCGCATCCCGCGCGAGGCATCCACCGTCACCTCCGCCGTCACCGCGCTGGATCCCCGCGAGTTGCAAGACCAGGGGATACTCCAACTGCGGGATGCCCTCAACGCCTCGCCCGGGGTGGTCTCCACCTCGGCCGGTGGCCAGACCGGTGCCGTCGGCTCGCTCTTCATACGCGGCACCATCACCGCCGACTCGCAGGTCGTTATCGATGGCATGCGGCTGAGCGATTCCAACAGTCCGCTGGGCAACCTGCTCTCCGGCAGCCGCACCCATGACGTCGGCTCCATAGAGGTGCTGCGAGGTCCGCAAGGCGCCGTTTACGGCGGCGAATCCATCGGCGGCGTGCTGTGGATGGAAACTCCGCGCGGATCCGGCAGTCCGCGCGGATCCGCCACCTTCGAGGCCGGTTCCTTCCACTCGCTTTCCGGCCGGGCCATGTATCAAGGGCAGATCCGTGACACGGGTTATTATCTCGCCGGCGGCTACGAGGAAACCGACAACGACGGTCCGGACCAGCATTTCCATCAAGGTTCCACCGCCCTGCGCGTGGAAGGGAAAGCCAATGATGTATGGACCCTCGGCACCACCTTCCGCGCGGTCGATTCGTTCTATCAGAACTCGGGTGGGTTCGAGACACCGTTCGGATCGGACGACCGGATCGATTCGGCACTCGCCACGGTTTACGCCATCGGCCGGATCTCCGATTGTTGGAACGCCCGCTTCCATGCCGGATACCAGACCGAGTCATACGACAGCGACTACTTCGACACCTGGAACAACCTTGCCGCAAACTACGGCACCGATCTCGAAGCAACCAGTGTTTCCACCGACCACGAGATCAGGCTCGCGGAAAACCTCCGCCTGCTGGCCGGCGGCTTCGTGCATCTGGATTCCTATCAAAGCACGATCGGCGTGGATGAGAGCGGCGAACGTTACGGCCTGCACTCGGTGCTGGAGTGGTCGCCCGTGGACAACCTGACCACCACCGCCGCGCTGCGCTGGGAGGATTACGATTCGTTTGGCGACGAATTCACCTGGCGCTTCGGCTCGATCTATCAGTTCGGAAAATCCGGCACC
>DATISV010000091.1:0-1555 GCA_035468505.1 Luteolibacter sp.
GTGTATGTGAAACCGCGCCCTCGGTGGAATTTTCGATCGGCACCACACCGTAGTCGGCGATGCGGCGGGTCACCTGATCGAAAACCTCGTTGAAACCGGGCTGCGGCGAGTAATTCACCGAATGGCCGAATTTCTTGATCGCCGCCTGATGCGTCCAAGTGCCTTCGGGGCCGAGATAGGCGATGGTGAGGTCGTCTTCCAGGGCGAGCGCGGCGGACATGATCTCGCGGTAGATGGCGCGGATCGATTTTTCCGGCAGACGGCCCTGATTCATATCGATCAGGCGGCGCAGCAGGGCTTCCTCGCGTTCGGGCGCGTAAATTTGCAGGCCGTTGCTTTTTTTCACCACGCCGATCTCGTGCACGAGGTCGGCGCGGCGGTTGAGCAGACCGAGCAACTCGCGGTCGATGTCGTCGATCTGGCGGCGGATGTCGTCGAGGCTCACGGGTTTTCGGTGTGGGTGGCGGCGGTTTCGGATTCCTCCTCGGGCTGGTGGCCGGCGGCGGGGTTGCCTGCCGCGCTGAGGGCCAGTTGTCGCTCCGGGTCGCCGGCTGGTTGTTCCTGCTCGGGCTCGGGCAGTTTCACGCGGCGGAGTTCGGTTGCGTTGGGCAGTTCGTCGATCGAACGGATGCCGAAGTGTTCGAAGAAAAGATCGGTGGTTTCATAAAGCAGCGGCCGGCCCGGCAGCTCGGCGCGGCCGCCGATGCGCACCAGATCGCGGTCCAGCAGCTTCTGCAGCATGCCGTCGCAGGAAACGCCGCGCACGGCCTCGATTGCGGCCTTGGTGACAGGCTGGCGATAGGCGATGATGGCCAGGGTTTCCATCGCGGGACCGCTCAGGCGCTCGGGTTTCCTGCCGGGGAACATCTGGCGGACGAATTCGCCATACTCCGGTCTGGAATAGAGTTTCCATCCCTTGGGGCGTTCCAGAATGGTGAATGCGCGCCCGCTGGCATCGTAGTGTGCCACCAGTTCCGCGATTGCCGCCGCGGCATCATCCGCCGACACCGCGCCCAGTGCCGTCAGCCATTCCGGCAGTTCGGCCGGATCCAGCCCGTCTTCCAGCGATGCCGCGCGCGCCTCCTCGGCTTCGGCCACCCGCGAACGGACGAGACGTGCGATTTCCTCGCAAGGAAGCGGGTCCTCGGAGGCGAGCAGGATGGCTTCGACGATGGCGCTGAGCTGCATGGGGCGGGGAGTATGGGCGGGCGATGTATCATTTCAAGCCTGTCTCGGGCTCATCGGCCGGGATATTTTGCGCATCGTGACTTTTCTTCTTGATGGCATGGGGGAGAGGCGCTAACCCACCGCGCCCCGGCACCCGGCGGTCATCATATCCGGTCTGATTTCCAGACGATTCCACAACCCCGCACCGATCCCTTTCCATCATGGCCGCCAAGAAAAGCACCACCCAAAAGAGCGTAACGAAGAAGCCGGCCAAAAAGCCCGCCAAGGCCGCCCCCAAGAAAGCGCCGGTGAAAAAAGCGGCTGCCAAAAAGCCCGCCGCCCCGGCCAAGAAGGCTCCCAAAGCGGTTCAGGCGAAACCCAAGGCTGC
>DATISV010000092.1:0-8718 GCA_035468505.1 Luteolibacter sp.
TCTCGGCGTCCTCGGGATCGGCGGATGCGGGTGCCGCCGGTGCGATGGTTTCGATGCCGAGGGCGGCGAGGTTTTCGCGGCTGAGGCGGGCGAGTTCGGCTTGTTCGGGAAAGCGCTCGGTGACGGTGCGGAAGGCGGCGGCGGCGGCTTCCTTGTCGTTCTTTTTGCGGGCGATCTCGCCAAGCCGGAAGGTGGCGGATGCGGCGAGCGCGCGTTCGCGTTCATGCGCGGCGATCACGGCGCGGTAATGTTCGGCGGCCTTGTCGAGGTTCTGGTTCGCTTCCTCCTCGAACAGCCCCTGGCGCAGCAGGTCCGCGGGCGTGGGATCGGCGGCATGGAGCGTGGCGAGGGAGAAGCTCAGGATGAGCAGGATGCGTGTGGACATGGCGGGAGTGTGCATGGATTTAGCGGCCGGTTTGTCAGGGTTTTGTCAGAAGTTTCTGTAAATGGAAAATAACCTTTCGGGCAATTTTCGGGTTCGGGCTATCATTCCGATGCCTTTGAAAATTTCCGATGCCAGCGACCGAAATCCATATCCCGAAGGGATGACAGAAAATAGCCCGGGGTCGAGGAGCGATAGCGACGACCACCCCGGGTAGGCTGTCTTATGGATAGGCACCCTGAAAGGTGTGCGAGAAACGTCGTTTTCACCCCTGAATTACACGCTCTCTCCGACCCACTCCGGGGTCGAATACATCTTGAATGCCGACATCCCCCGGGTGTTCGTCGCATTCGATCCTCGACCCAGGGCTAATTTCTCCGATCCCTCCGGGATCAAGAATTCGGCCTGATCTTCTGTTAGAAAGTTTCCAGCCTGTAACCGACGCCGTGCACGGTGACGATGTGGCGCGGATTTGAGGGATCGGTTTCGAGTTTCTGGCGCAACGCGAGGATCTGGTTGTCCACGGTGCGGGTGGTGGGGAAGGCGTGATGGTCCCAGGCCTTGTCGAGGAATTCCTCGCGGCTCACCGGGCGGCCCTGCGCGGCGGCGAGCACTTCGAGGAGGCGGAACTCACGGGTTGTTAGATGGACGGTGTCGTTGCCGCGGCGGCAGGTGACTTGTTGGAAATCGATTTCCACCTCGCCGAGGCGGAGTGAGGACGGCGGGCGTGACTCCGGCGCGCTGCGGCGCAGCAGGGCGCGGATGCGGGCGAGCAATTCGGTGCCGCTGAAGGGTTTCACGAGATAATCGTCCGCGCCGCCATCGAGGCCGCGGACGCGGTCGTCCACGGTGCCGCGCGCGGTGAGCATGAGCACGGGCATGGTGTGGCCGCGCTTGCGGATTTCCCGGCAGATGGCGAAGCCGTCGATACCCGGAAGCATGATATCCAGCAGGATGAGATCGAATGTTTCCGTGAGAGCGCGTTCGAGTCCGGTGCTGCCATCGGCGGCGGATTGCACATGATAACCGGCATCCTGCAACAAGGGAACGAGCGCGGCGCGCAGCGAGGCTTCGTCTTCGATGAGCAGCAGTCTCATGGATGGATGGGCAGGGTGAGGGTGAAACGGGAGCCGCCGCCGGGCGCTTCGGTGACGGTGATTTCACCGCCGTGGGCTTCGACGGTGCGTTTGACGAGGGCGAGCCCGAGACCGGTGCCGGGAGTGGTGCGGCGGAGTTCGTCGCCGATGCGATAGAAGGCGTCGAAAATCTTTTTCCGCTCATGCGTGGGAATGCCCGGGCCGCAGTCGGTGACTACGATGGTCCATCGGTCGTCATCGATGGGACGGACGGCGCATTTCACGCTGCCACCGGCGGGTGTGTGTTTGATCGCGTTGTCCAACAAGTTGAGCAGCGCGCGGCGCAGTGCGGCGGCATCGCCGTGTGGCGCTTCGGGGAAATCGGCGACATCCACCTCGAATGTGATGCGGTTGCGTTCCGCGAGGGGTTTTATCAAGGATGCGGCATCCTCGATCATCGCGTGCACATCGAAGGCTTCCGGTGTCTCCATGCGCTTGTCGCGGGTGAAGGCGAGCACGTTGTCGATGAGACCGCCGAGCCGCGCGCTTTCCTCGCGGATCATGCGGACGTGTTCGTCGCGTTTTCTGGCGCGCTCCGCCGCGCCGGATTCGAGGTTTTCCGCGAGCAGTCCCATGGCGGCGAGAGGCGTGCGCATTTCATGGGAAACGGCGGCCATGAATTCGGATTGGCGGCGCGCGAGTTCGACGGCGCGGAGATAAGCCCTTCCTGATAGAAAGAGGCCGAACAACGCCGCGATGCCGGCCACCGCGATCACGGCGGTGATGATATTCCGGGTGCGGGTTTCGCCGCGTTGATAGGCAGCCGCATCCGCGAGCACGACTTCGGCTTTCCAGCCGTCCTGCTCCTTGAGTGATAGGGATTCGATTCCCTTGCCACCCGCCACGGTTTTTTCTGCGACGCTGAGATGAATCGCCAAGCCGTCCGCGAGATTGAGCGTTGGGATTTTCATCGCCTGCTCGGCCGCCGCGCGCACGTCGTCCGCGGTGTGGACACGCCATGTGCCGGAGCGGATTTCGATCAGGTATTCGACGCCCGCGTGCTCCTGCCATGCGGCGGGGAGTGATGGATCGAGATTCTGAAGAAAGGAAAACTCCGCTTCCGCACGTTGCCAGCGCTCCCGCCAACCGTTGAGCGCCGGTGACAATGGAATACCCAGTTCGGTGAAACGCATTTCCGCTTCCTCAAGAAACATCGGGGTCACGAAATCCATCGAGCCCGCCAACACCGAAGTGAGTTCGGCAAGCCGTGCGGGATCGGTTTCCTTGCGCAGCAATTGCAGCGCCGCCAGCGACCTCAGCGGCAGTCCGGCGGAGGATCGCAGTGACTCGGGACTGCCCAGCACGCCTTCGAAATCGCCGGCCTCGTAGCGTTTCAAGGCATCCACCGCTTTCGGGTCATCATGCGGCAGCGGTGGTAGCCCGGTGCGGTCGGATTCGGGGATCGGCGACCACGGGCCGAGCTGAGCGCGGGTTTCATCGAGCGTTCTTGCCGCAAGCTGGCTGGCGGCGTCGAGCATGCGGTTTTTGCGCGTTTCCGCATCGGCCCGCCACGCATTCCATGTCAGCGCCAGCAACGCACAGAACGGCAGCACCACCCACAGCGAGTGGAGGATGAAACGTCCCATCGGCGAGCGCGCGGAAGTCATCTAACGAGAGTATGGGGAAACGCCATGCCGGGTTGTCATGGTTTTGTCATCATGCGGTCGTCAGCCTTTCAGGACGCCTATGGCATGGAAACCATGAATGTTGCCGCATCGTGGCCTGTTGGTCGCGGCTCACTTTACGCGCGCAAGCACCGGTTCGAACACGAACCACTGGCTCCAGTGTTCCCGCACGGCCCGGTAAACCGTGCCGGCCCACAGGGCGGCGGCCGCGCCGTCCCCGTCGCGGGCGCGTGGTGGCAACTCCAGCGGAGGCTGGAAATGGACCCGGTAGCGCCGCCAGCCCGTGCGCGTGATGAACACCGGATAACACGCCGCTCCGGTCACGCGTGCCAGCACCAGCGGTCCTCGCGGCAGCCGCATCCGCAGTCCCGGCTCCACCTCGACCTCCATCGGCGAGACATCGAAGATCACGCGATCCGCCTGCACCGCCACGATATCCCCGGCATGCAGCAGCCGTGCGAGTTCCATGCCCAGCAGGTTGTCGCCGCGGTTCCACAGCGTGTGGAAGTTCGGATGGCGCTGTGCCTTGTGGCGGATCTCGTTCTCGCGCAGTCGCTGCGCTTCCGGTTCGCGTTCCGGTGCCCGCACGGTGTGCAGGGGGCGCTTCAAGCGCGAGGCGAACAAGGGCGCGGCGATGTCATAACTCCCCATGTGCGCGGTCAGCAGGATGCAGCCGTCCGTTCGCTCCGTCAGCTCCTCCATGTGCGCGACGCCGTCCACCTCCCAATCGACCCCGCCGGTTTCCGTTTCGCAGCGCAGTCCGTCCACATAGGTCGAGGCGAAGTTGCGGAACACGCGCCAGGCGCCGCAGGTGGCACGGGCCGCGCCCCAATCGGGAAACATCGCCCGCAGGTTGTCGCGCACCGCGCGGCGCTGGCCTCGCGCGAGCAGGAAAAACAACAAGGTCCACCCGGTGGTCAGCACCGGTTCGAGAAACCATGGCAGCACGCGCAGCGAGTGCGCCGCCAGCCGGGCCGGCAGGTCGCCGAACATGCCGAGGCGCGCCGCCCAGCGCGAGTTTGCCTTCATCAGACCGGTTCTTCCGTTTCGTCCGGCGGCAGCAATCCGCGATCCACCAGGAAACGGTCCGCCGCCCGGATGGTCAGCTCGAAGTTGCGGTGGCTCACGTTGAAGTTGAAGAACGGGTGGTCCGCCTTTTCGTAGTCCACCAGTTCACAGCGATTGCCCCAGAATTTCACCTTGCGCACGAAGCGTTCGACCTCGCCGAAGGGCGTGATGCGGTCGGACTTGCCGTGAAACAGGATCATCGGCGGCAGCTTGCGCCGCACCAGCGTGGTGGGGCTGAGGCGCTTGGCGGCACTCGCGTCCGGGAAGCGGTTGTGCGCCGCGCTTTTCGCCACCGTGTTGACCAGCGCGCTGAAAAGCACCAGCGCCTGCGGCCGGCAGTCGAGCCCGTCCACCGGCGGCATCGCCTTCGGCTTGGGCATCGCGGTGAGCAGCGCCAGCAATGCCCCGCCGGCGGCACCGCCCACCACCACGCGGTCGGGATCGATGTTGAAGGTGTCCGCGTTGTGGCGCAGCCAGCGGATCAGGTCGCGCGCGTCCTCCACCGCCTCCGCCGGACCGGTGCCGTGGCGCGAACCGGAGCGGGTTTCCGCCGCCACCGCCACCGCCCCGCGGCTGTTGAAATGCAGGCAGTGCGGCACGAACTGCGTGGGCGTGGGCGTGTCCCAGAAACCGCCGTGGAAAAACACCACCACCGTACGCGGCGGGCCATCGAGCAGGTTTTCCGGCAGGAACACGTGCGCCTGCACCGGCCCCTGCGGCCGTTCCTGATAGATGTAAGTCGCCGCGTCCTTGAGGATCTCGCGGTCGCGCGCCTCGCCGATCGGCGCCACTCGTCGCAAAATTCTGCTCATAAATCGGGGGAGGTGCCGGCGGTGACCGCATGCGGCGCGCGATTTGTTTGTTGTGAAAGCGTGGGGCTTGTCCAATGGTTTCGCACATGAATCGCCTCATCTGCCTCGTTTTAGCCGCTTTGGCGGGCATTTCCGCGGCCCAGGAAAATCTCCGCCCGACGCTCGAACGCACCTACGAAACCTGGCGCGCGGCGATGGTCGGCCGCGACGCCCGTGCCTGGCAGCGCGTCACCGCGCCCCACCGCCAGATGGAGGTGCGCAACCGGATCGTGTCCGAAAAACGCGCGTTTCCCGCCGCCGTCTTCGACCTTCCCGCGCCGCCGCCGTCGCTTCAGGGTCTCAAGTTTCTCGAAGCCGCGCGCAACGGCCCCACCGCCAAGGCGTCCTACTTCGGCAAGATCGATTTCGGCGTCGGCGGCACGCCCACCGACAACCTGCTCGTCCTTTCCTTCGTCGCCGGCGACCAAGGCTGGCTTTACGACCGCGCCGACTTCGTCAACCTCGCCGCCCTCCCCGCCGTGCGCGCCGAGCTGGCCGCCGGGGATTTGAAATACCTCAAGGAAACCCCCGAGGCGCGCCCGGACGGAGTGGTGCCGCGCACGCCCCTTGCGGCCCCGCCCGCCAAATACATCGCCAAGGTCTATGTCTTCTGCCCCGGCCGCGAGGTGCGCGTGCAGGTCAACAAGATCAGCCATCACCGCTTCGCCAACGCCAAGGAGGCGGAAATCGTCATCGGCGGCGCGCGCGACGGCTCCAACGAGGTGCAATACGCCATCCGCAAGCTCGAAGGCGGCACCGGCAAGGAGGCCATGACCATCCGCGTCTATCTCATGTCCGAAACCCCCGGCGTGAAACCCGTCATGGCCTACGAATATCTGATCCCGGAAAACGGCAAACCCGAACCCGCCGGCACCGGCCGCTTCATCGTGGACGCCGCCACCATCGCCAAACTCAACGGCCGCTGAAATTCGAGGCAGGGAGAAGAGAACCACGGATGAACACGGATTCACACGGATGGAGGAGGAGATCGCCGGATGATCCGGCACCGGAACGACTTCCAGCACTCATCCAAATTCACAGGAGTGGAATTCGCCTGAATCGATCCAAATCCGTGCTCATCCGTGTCCATCCGTGGTTCAATTTTCGTCTGAATCGCAGTTTCCGATCCTTGGCTTGATCGCCCCGAATCGGCAATCCATCCACCGCTTTGCCCCTGATACTCGCCATCGAATCCTCCTGCGACGAAACCGCCGTCGCCATCGTCCGCGGCGAACCCGGCCGCGCCGCGGAAATCCTCGCCTCCGAGGTCGCCTCGCAGATCGAGCTGCATCGCGAGCACGGCGGCGTGGTCCCCGAACTCGCCTCCCGCAACCACTCGCTGCGCCTCCGCGGCCTGGTCGAGAAAGCGCTCGCCGACGCCCGCATCGCGATGTCGGAAATCGACGCCTTCGCCGCCACCACCGGCCCCGGCCTCGCCTCGTCGCTGCTGATCGGCAGCACCGCCGCCAAGGGCATGGCCTGCGCGCTCGGCCGGCCGTTCCTCGGCATCAACCACCTCGAAGGCCACCTGCTCTCGCCCTTCCTCCACCAGACCCGCGTCCCGCCGCACCTCGCGCTCATCGTCTCCGGCGGCCACACCCTGCTGCTCGATGTCGAGGGGCCGGGAACCTACCGCAAGCTCGGCGGCACCCGCGACGACGCCGCCGGCGAGGCCTACGACAAGGTCGGAAAACTGCTCGGCCTGCCCTATCCCGGCGGACCGGAAATCGAAATCGCCGCCCGTTCCGGAAATCCAGCCGCCTTCGATTTCCCGCGCTCGATGCTGCACGACCCGCATCTCGACTTCTCCTTCTCCGGCCTCAAGACCGCCGTCCTCTACACCCTGCAAAAACTCCCGCCGCCGCTCCCTGTCGCCGACCTCGCCGCCTCGTTCCAGCAGGCCGTCATCGAGATCCTCACCGGCAAGACCTTGCGCGCCGCCCGCCAGAGCGGACGCAAAACCGTCGCCCTCTCCGGCGGCGTGAGCCTCAACCGCGCGCTCCGCGACGTCATGCAACACGCCTGCGACGCCGCCGGCCTGCAACTCGTCACCGCCGACCCCGCGCTCTGCACCGACAACGCCGCCATGATCGCCTTCGCCGCCCTGCTGCGCCACCTCCACGGTGAACAAACGCCGCTGAGCGAGGACATCCACCCCAACCTCCCGCTCGCCGCGGTCAGATGACAACGCGAAAGGGTAGGGTTCCACCGCCGGGGGAACCGCGTGAATGGGAGGCGAATGGTGTGGCCTTGATCGACGTTGCGTCCATTCAAGGGCTTTGTCATTCGCGTCCCATTCTCCGGCGCTCCCGGCGGTAGCGCCCTACCAAGCATCCCGCTTATAGCATTGACTCTCATCGACTTCCCGGTTTGTTTTCCTAACGAAAAGTCCACGGCATATCCGCGCCAGGCGATATGCAAGTGGGCGAACAAAGAATGTTTTGCCGAAAGAATCTACAACCAGAATTGCCATAATGAATCTGAATCTCCTGCTCTCGATTCTCGTTTGCGGTATATTCAGCTCACAAGTATTCTCCAAGGACGAACTCATTGGCGGAGCGATCGTCTTTCGAGGCAAAATCGACGGCAACCACTTCAGCGGCACTGATTTCGACGTTGTAGTGGAAGACGCGGATATCTCGATTCTCACCAATAAGACCCAAAAAAAGTTTACGATAAGCGCAACGAATCAAAAGGTAGCGGACGTGGTTCTGAGTCGCGACCATCTTGCGACAGCAGTCGCCATGAATGACATTCCTTGGCCTGGTAGGAATCAAACATTAACTACAGTAAATGCCGCTGGAGTTCAAAGAACATTCAAGTCCAGGATCCAACAAATGACCAAAGCACTTGGATGGATTGTTGAACTGGGCGCGGTTTCTAATGATGGTTCTTTGGTTTTGGCCAAATGTGCTTTCTTTTTACCGAAAGAGGGAGATATGCAGAGGGTCAATCATAAGTGGATCGTTTTGCAGATCGGAGAGCAATCGCTTGAGGTGGTGGAGGATTCAGATGCTCTCGGCAAGTGGGCAGCGATTTTGGAATCGAATATGCAGCCTTAAATAGGCTGTCAAGAGACACACCAGGTCATGAATGCCAACCGCCCATAAGCATCTCAATATCGATCAAGAGTCACCGCAATGACGCGGTGGAATCACATCAAACGTTGTGCCAAATAAAAATGATCAAACGCCACAGCACATTCTGGACTCGTGTGGCAGGCATGCCAACATTTCTCAGGCTCTTCGTGTGTGGATTCTGGATACTGGCATTCATCGCAATGGCCAGCACACTGCTGCCAGGGTGGACCGACGAGCAGGGGCGTCCAATTTCAACCAAGGAGGCCTGGATGAACGGGGATGCTCCGGTTTCTCTTCTGATCGCGGCCGTGCTTTATGGACTTGCTACCTTGTTTTACCGGCGTTCTTCTTTCGCAAGACCAGCAGCACTGATCGCTTTTGCAGGAAGCTGGATATTTTCCATCGTGACCGAATGGCCAACGAGAAAATGTCTCCATGTCGATCTGATCATCGGCAGCATGCCTTTGATGGTTATCTATTTGTATCTATATCGAAATCGGTCTGTCGCAGACTACTTCAGATCGCAGACAACCAGTGCGCAACAGGCCGCGCCGTGACATCGCCTGCCATCTGTCC
>DATISV010000093.1:0-1605 GCA_035468505.1 Luteolibacter sp.
GGTGCCTGGAAAGAGACGCGGCTATACATTCGGCGGGCGATGGCCGGGAGGTCGTCGATGTCATCGGGCGGGGCGGGCGCGAGGATGATGTCTTCGGGTTTAGGCGCTGCGTCGAACCACTTTGGCGGCGCGAAGAGCGGGACGTGCGGGCGGTAGAAGCCGAGCGAGAGGAAGCGCGGGGTGGCGTTTTCATCCAACGGCTCGGCGATGTGATCGATCGTCCATTGCGCCATTTTCCAGTCGGTGAAGTTTTCCTGTTTCGGCCACGGGCCGTAGTCCCAGATCCCCTTCGGAGTGACTTCAGCGGGAACGTTCATTTTCTTTTCCGGATAGGGCCCTTGGCCAGTGGCAGGTGCGAGGATTTCACCGAGTCCCTGGTTGCCGTGGTGGAGCAATTTTCCGGCGGCATAGGTTTGGTAGCCGGCTTGTTGGAAGCGGAGCGGCAGCCACGGGACATCCTTGCCCGGTGTGAGGCGGCCCCTTGAGTCATGCTCCACGTGGTTGCCATACACCCCGGTGGTAGAGGGTCGCAGTCCGCTCATGAAGCTGGTGCGCGAGGGCTTGCAGATCGGTGCCTGGCAGTGGGCGTTGGTGAAGAGCACGCCGCGTTTGGCGAGGCGATCGAAATGCGGGGTGGATGCCTGCGGGTGGCCGCCCAGGCCGCCGACCCAGTCGTTGAGATCGTCGATGGTGATGAGCAGCACATGGTCGCGGGCGGGGGTGGCGGCAGGCGGGCTGGCCGAAAGCACGGCGGCGGATATCAAAAGAAGGAGGAGCGGGCGTTGCATGGACTCTGATGGCGGTTGATGGATCAGGGAAAGAAGAGCCTGTCGAACAGGTCAGGGGACTGTCGGGTGGCGGACCACATTCACGTCGTTTTGCTGTTTCGCACCGGGCGTGCTGCGGCCGTCGGTGATGAGCTTCTCCAGCAGCGCCTGCATTTCGGCAACTTTGTCGGGCCTGGTGGCGGCGAGGTTGTGGGTTTCGGCGGGGTCGTCGGCGAGGTGATACAACTGGACCGGCTGGCTCGGGTCGCCGCCCATCGTCCAGCCGCCGGAGCCGGGGGCGGCGATGTATTTCCATGGACCATCGCGCACGGCGGGCACGCCGCCGATCGAGTTGCTCACCGCATTGGCGCGCACGGGATTGTCCTCGCCTTTCAGAAGCGGCAGCAGCTTGAAGCTGTCCTCACCGGCGTTATCCGGGAGTTCCGCGCCCATCGCATCGGCGAAGGTGCGCATCAGGTCGGCCTGATGGACGAGTTGGCCGCAGACTGCGTCCGGCTTGACCACTCCGGGCCAACGGATGATGAACGGTACGCGGTGGCCGCCTTCCCATGCGTCGGACGTGTATCCGCGCAGGCCGCCGCTGGGGAAATGGCCGTTGTTTTCCAACTCCTTCACGCCGATGTAATGGGCGCAGCCGTTGTCGGATGTGAAGATGACGAGTGTGCGGTCCGCCGCACCACTTTCATCGAGAGCCGCGAGCACCCGGCCCACGATGGCGTCGGTTTCCATGACGAAATCGCCGTAGAGTCCAAGGCCGCTTTTGCCGATCCATTCCTTGTTCACGGAGAGTGGCGTGTGGGGCGAGGTGAGGGAAAAG
>DATISV010000094.1:0-2028 GCA_035468505.1 Luteolibacter sp.
GACGAAGCCCAGGCATGGATCCGCACACTGCCCGCCGACCAACAGGCCGCCGCGCTCGCCGCCGCCATCGAAGGACTCTCACAAAACGATCCCGCCGCCGCCGCCTACCAGCTCGCACAGATGCAGGACGGCGAGGCGAAAAGCGAGGCCACCGCCCAGGTTATCGGCGACTGGGCGCGCGTCGATCCCGCCGCCGCCGCGGACCTGCTGCGGAAACAATCCGACGAAGAAGCCCAGCGCGACGGCATGCGCCAGTTGATGCCCGCATGGGTCGGCAAGGATCCCGCCGCCGCGCTCGAATTCGCCACCTCCTATGAACCCGGCCCGGTGCGCGACAGCGCCCTGCAATCCTACGTCTGGAGCAACCAAACCGCCGAACCCTCCCAACTCGTCCGCGTGGCGGAATCCATCGGCGACGAAGGCGACCGCAGCCGCACCCTTGGCATGGCCGCCGCACGCTGGATGCGCGAGTCGCCCGACGACGCGCGGGCCTACATCCAGCAGACCGAGTCGCTCTCCGATGGTGCCAAGGAGCGCATCCTCGAAGGCCGTGGCTGGTGGGGCGGACGCGGACGCGGCCGACGCTGAGACAGGGGCCGTCAGGCGTCACGCGCGCGGCATTTCTGGTCCAGCACCAGGAACGCCTCCCCCGGCCCGCCGGGTTCTGTTAGGATGCCCGTTTCGCCGGTAAACTTCCCGAGCGTGGCCACCCGTTCATCGCAAGTCCACGGGCGGCTCCACTCGATCAGATCGGTGAAATTGACATCCACGGTCAGATCCTGGCGGCCGGGGTTCTGATAGATTTCCATGCCGGTGAGCCGCTGCTGCATCAGATAGCCGCGCAGTGTCCCGCGTGGACGGCGATGATATATCTTTTCCGCGGTGTTGCCATAATCGATGGTCAGCATGCGTCCGGCCCGCCACAGCGGCAGCCAGGCTTCGAGCCACTTGTGATAACTGTCGTGAACTTCCACGCGCTGGCCCGTGGGATGATCAATGCCGAATGACGACGATTGCGGCAGCTCCGCGGCGTCGAGCAGGCATTCCGTCACGCGGCCTTCGGAGTCCTTCTTCACCGCCACTTCACGCCAGCCATCGTCTGTTTTCTCGAACACGCGGGCGGGAAACGCATCCACCAGTTCGTTGGAAAACACGACCGCCCTGCCGCCGCATTCGGCGAGCGCTTCAGCCGGGTGTCCATGCCAGCGCGCGCGCCGGCCGAGACGACGGCGCTGGATTTCCCGCAGCGGCGCGGAGGTCTCCACCAGATGCAGCCGCGCTCTCCAGCGCAGTTTCCACGGCAGTCGTTTCCAGACTTCTTCCGCCAGCACGCCTTCGCCGGGACCGATCTCGATGAGATCCCGGCAGCCCGTCTCCCGCAGCGCCGCCGCCACCCAGCCGGCCACCGCCCGAGCCAGCGAGCCGTCGAGCATCGGCGCGGTCGTGAAATCGCCGCCACGGCCCACGCCCGTGATACGACGTGCATAGTAGCCGTGCCGCGGATCGTGCAGCGCGCGCCGCATGAACTCACCGACGGGGAGGGGATGTTGTGGGATCATTCCGTGATCTGGCATGGCACAGCGGTATTCTAGGCACGTCTCCCGCCGTCGGCCAACCCGTCGCGGCGGCGGGGATTGGTCTTGCCGCGCGCGGGCATCGCGGGGAGAGTGGCGGCGTTGTTTCGCACCATGGGCTCGCCTCCATCCGTCAATGTCGCGCGGCTGACCTATCTGCTGGTCTGCGAGGCCGCGGGCGTGGCCATCGCGCTGAGCACCAAGGGCACGATGTTCGAAGTGCCGCTGTGGGTGGGCATTTTCGGCGGCCTGGGCGTGGCGGGGCTTTTCATCTGGATCGAGTCCCTGATGAAGGGTTTCTCGCTGCGCGGCTTTTCCACCGCCACCTTCGGGCTGGGCGTGGGACTGCTTTGCGCCTGGCTGCTGACTCGGGTGGAAATTTCCAATCTGTTGGAAATCGCATTCCGAGAGCGACTGGAGTCCACGGAAAACAGCGATGTGCTGGTCAACGCGC
>DATISV010000095.1:0-5132 GCA_035468505.1 Luteolibacter sp.
TGGCGGCGAGGATTGGAAGTGTCATAGGCAGCGGGGCATCAAGGGAGTCGAGAGTCGCGCCGGTGGTGGCGGACCAGAGGAGCGGGATGGGAAAGAGCAGGAGAAACCACACCGGCCGGGCGGTGATGAGGAGAATACCGAGAATGAATGCGGCGGTAGGGTCGGGTGCCATGCCGAGGCATTCGGCACCCGCCGGTTCGCGGCCGGTGGCGATGGCGAGAAAGGGATGTATGGCGAGCGCGAAAACGGCGATGGCGGCACCGGTGACTGTGGGAACGGTGGGACGGAATCGTTCTTGGCGCTTGGTAGTGAAACCCCAGATCAGGAGCAGCGGGATTTGGATCAGGAAAGCCCAGCCAAAGACGCTGCCGACGGGTGTGAGTTCAGCATAGAGCCGGAAATGGAAAGTGACCGCGCAAACGGCAAACGTGAAACCTAACAGAACAGCCGTCGCGCGGGTTTTTCCCAACCACGCCAAAACGATGGCCGCGACGCCGCCGGCGAGCGTCAACAAGTGAAGAGGCCACAGGTCCTCGTATTGGCGCTCGAAGAGGCGGAAATAGACTTCGTCGAGAAACGGGATGAAATTCCGGATCGAGTAGCTGCCGAGGTCGTCGATCATGGGTTTTCGACGTATTGGATCATGCGCTTGCGGGTTTCGGCATCCGGCATGCGGCCGAGGCGTGCGGCCGTGTTTTCCTTCATGTGCGCGACCTTGCTGGTGGCCGGTATGGCGCAGGTGACGGCGGGATGGGACACGATGAACTTGAGCAGGAATTCCGCCCATGTCTTGCAGTCGATTTCAGACGCCCATTCCGGCAACGGGGATTTTTTCGATTTGAGCCGGCCGATCAACTCGCCGCCGTCGAAGGGCCGGTTGGCGATGACGGCGATGCCGCGCTCGGCGGCGAGCGGCAACAGCCGTTGTTCCACTTCGCGGTGGGTGAGGTTGTAAGTGAGCTGGACGAAATCGAGTTTCTCCTCGCGCATGATTTTCTCCAGGTCGTCATGCCGCCGGCCGTGCGAGGTGGTGATGCCGATGTAGCGGATTTTCCCTTCCTGTTTCATTTCCCGCAGGGTGGCGAGGTGGCGCTGCCATGCCACGAGGTTGTGGATTTGCATCAGGTCGAAGGTTTTCACGCCCCACATGCCGGCGGACTCGGCGAATTGCGCGCGCGTTTTCGAACCGTCCTCGGTCCAGATCTTCTCGGCGGAAAACAAGGTGTCGGGAATGCCGGTTTTTTTGAGCGCATAACCGACGACCTCGCGCGCGGAGCCATACATCGGCGAGTTGTCCACCATTCCGCCGCCGTTGTCGAAAAAGGTCTTGAGCACCTCGGTGCGGGCGTCGCGCAACACGCGGTCGCTGCCGACGTTGAAGGTCCGCCAAGTACCCATGCCGATCACCGGAAGTTCCTCGCCGGACGACGGGATTTTTTTCATGACGCCTTTGGGTTGCGCGGCGAACGCGGCGTCTGGCGTGAATGCGAGCGCGCCGGTGGCCGCGCCGATGAGCTTGAGCGAATGTCTGCGGTTGAGGTTCATGATGGGGATGGGGTTGGTTTGTCAGATATCGTGGCACGACGCGGAGATATTAAGAAGGTGCCGAGGATGAGGATGAAGCAAGTAAGCACGAAGACCTTGTTGATGAACCAATTGGTCCGCCAGATCGTCCACTCCGGATCGGGTCCGCTGAGGAAGCGGTAAAACAGGGTGACGATGATGACGATCTCGATGACGGACATCCCGATGGCAACGGGACGCGTGTGGTTTTTCCAACGCAGGAGCAACCATGCCAGCCAGACATGGAACACCGGCCACAGGTCCCAGAACACATGAGTCGTCAGCGGCAGGCCCTTGACCGCCGCATAGGCGATCGGGAAGAGGTATTTGATGACCAGCGTCCACGCGGCGAGGATGATGAGGAAATGCGCGAGAAACGCGATCCAGCCGCGGCTGAAAGGTGGCGGGATTTCGCAATGACGAGCGCTCTCGGGCATGATTCGCGAAACTCGCACCCGCACGCCGGAGGGTCAACCCGTGATGATCCGCCCTGCCCTTGCGCCGACACCGGGGACATGACAACCTCGTTGGCATGGATACCGAGGAATCCCACATGATGCGCGCCATCGAGTTGGCGCGGCGTGGCATGCACCGCGGTGACGGCGGACCGTTCGGCGCGGTGGTGGTGCGGGATGGCGAGATTATCGGCGAGGGCTGGAACCAGGTTCTGGCCAGCAACGACCCAACCGCGCACGGCGAGATCCTGGCGATCCGCGACGCCTGCGCGCGCATCGGCTCGTTTTCACTGGATGGCTGCGAGATCTTCACCACCGGCGAACCGTGCCCGATGTGCCTGGGCGCGATCCACTGGGCGCGCATCCGGGCGATCCGTCATGGCTTCGGAGTGGCCGATGCGGCGGTGGCGGGATTCGATGACCGCGAGTTCCACCACCAGATGACCTTGCCGCCGTCCGAGCGCGCGATTCCATCCACCGAACTCTGCCGCGGCGAGGCCATGGAATTGCTCCGCGAATACATGGCCATGCCCGACCGACGGATTTATTGAGTGCGCAAACGCGGAAAAGCGGAGGGTGGCGGTTGGTCGCTTGACGGGTGGCGACCGGCTTGCGGAACATCCCTCGCATGGCATGGCGCATCGACGAAGCGGTCACCCACGGTGAAATCGACAACACCGTGGAGGGGCGCACGACCGGACGAATCTGGCTGCTGGGCCGCGCCGAGCCTCTGGAACTCGAACTGGATGGAGATTGCTGGCGCGATCTGGCCGGCACGCGGCTGCGCTTCGAAAACCCCTCTCCCAAGCTGGAATGCGATCTCTCCGGTCTGGCCGCGCGGCAGAAGGGCGTGGTCGGAGACATCACGGCCTCGCGCAAGAACCGGGTGGCCGCGGTGGACGACGACGAATTCAACCGCCTCCACGAGAGCGGCGGGGAAATCCCCTTCGAGTGGAAAAACACGCTCTATCTCGAATGGTTCAGCGACGCGGACGGCCGGGTGCTGGTCGAGTCGGCGGGCTACCGACTGGAGGTTTCCCCGCACGAATGGTGGATGGACGTGGATGCGGAGGAGGCGCAGAAGCTCGCCAACCTGAACGCGATGAGGGATTCCATGGCGCAGGTGATCCGCCGCCGCGAGCCATCGCCATCCGACGACAAGTATCCGGACGAACTCAACGAGTTCGAGTGGGAGGAACGCCTCAAGGAGTCCGACCGCCTTACCGACGCCTATCAGGAGGTGCTGGAAAAGTATATGGACGACCCCGACAGCGAACAAAAGGAGGCATTCGTGATGGGCTGGGACGGGCTGCTCGATGCGATGGCCGACCGCGACGAGGCGGGCGACGACGAGTTGTTCGACGACGGGGAATTCGGCATGGACGACGAGGATTTCACGGACTCGGAGGAGGATGAGGAATCGGACGACTACGAGGATTCCGAAGGCGATCCGTTCGGCCGCGACCGCAGCCATCCGTTGCAGGCCGAGGCACAGGAACTGGCCTTGCTGGCGATGGACGTGGTGCCCGGCGACAAGGGGCCGGGAACGGCCGAATACAAACTGGTTTCAAACCTGCTGCAGGTGAGCGGCAAGCTCGCCGGGGCGCTCAACGACCGCGACAGCGGCTACGAGCCGGAGACCGGCTATGTGCTCGCCGTGCTCAAGCGTTGTCTCAACTGGCTAAACGAGGGGGTGGCCGCCTGCCAGCAGTTGATCGATACCGAGGAAGACGCCGACCAGCGCGCCGCGCTCGCCCACATCCGCAGCACGGCCTTCGGAATCCGCGACGGCATCACCGAACTGCGCCGGCAGATGAAGTGAGCGGGAATGAAGTTCCTGTTAGAGCGCCACCGGCTGGCCCTGCTCCGCGCTTTTTTCCTCCGCCTCGCAGATTTCCACGGCGGAGAGGCCGTCTTCGGCGGTGACGACGGACGGCGCGCGGCCTTCGCGGATGCATTCCACGATGTGGCGCAGTTCGCGGATGTAGCCGTCCTCGTCGCCGATATCGACGGTTTCGGCGGGCTTGCCGTCCTGATAGAGCTTGAGCGCGTCGGGGCCGCGGGAGATGTCGAAGTCGGCCGTGGCGTGCTCGAAGTTGACGGTGTAGTTCATGGTGAAGGGATAACCCTCGCTCATGATCCAACTGCCTTCCGCGGTGACGACCGCGCCGCATTCGACCTGATAGTTCGTGACGACGTGATCGATCGCGCCGCTGAAACGGGTGCGGCCGCTGCTGAAGACGGATTTCGGCCGGCCGAAGCAGTGCTGGATGAAATCGGTGTCGTGAATGTGGAGGTCGAACAAGGCACCGCCGGACTCGCCGCCCTTGAAGTAATTGCCGCGACTCCAGCCGGGAGGCGAGGAAACGCGGCGGAAACGCGCCGCGAGCACCTTGCCATAGGTGCCGGCATCGATCGCCTGCTTGAGCCAGTCCCAGCCGGGCCAGAAACGGATGCACATGGCGGGCATGAAATGGCCGGTGGACGCCGCGGCGGCCTCGACGATGCGGCGGCAGTCGTCGCTGGTGCGCGCCATCGGCTTTTCGCAGACGACATTTTTTCCTGCGGCGAGCGCCGCCACCGAGATGCGGACGTGATCGGCGGTGGGCACGCAGATGTCCACCAGGTCGATGTCCGGATCGGCGACCATGTCCTCCCAGTTTTCGTAAAACCGGCAGTCGTCGTCCACGCGCAGGGCGTCGCCATCGGTGATGTTGCCGCCCACGCCGGGCAGCACGCCGTCCATCGGTTTCTTGAAGGCATCGGAAAGCGCGGCGATGCGCACGCCGGGCAGTTTGCGATAGGACTTGATGTGGACCATGCCCATGAATCCGAGGCCGATCACGCCGACATTGACTTGTTTCATGTTGGAAAATGTTAGATGATGATGTTTCAAAGCCCGAGGACGAAATCGCGGGCGCTGCGGATGTCTTCGGCGCGCTGGTCGCCGGCTTCGCGTTCGATGGCGAGATTGCCCTGGTAGCCGGTTTCCGCGAGGCAGGCGAAGAACGCCTTCCAATCGACCTCGCCGGTGCCGGCGGGAACCTCCTCGCCCCAGGTGCCGGGGACCTTGGTCATCACGGCGTCCTTGATATGGCATTGCTTGAGCCACGG
>DATISV010000096.1:0-2115 GCA_035468505.1 Luteolibacter sp.
ACTTGATGATGCGCCAGGCCTCGCCGATATTGTGGTTGGAGGTCGCGCAGGCGGTGACGATCACCATGTTCGGTCCCTTGAGGCCGAACTCCATGGAAATGATGCCGCTGGCGATGTTGGAAATCATCATCGGGATGGTGAACGGCGAGACGCGCTTGGGGCCCTGGTTGAGATAAGTGCCGTGCTCGCGTTCGAGCGTGGCCAGACCGCCGATGCCGCTGCCGACCATTACGCCGAAGCGGCGCGGATCGATCGTGGAAACGTCGAGCCCGGAATCCTGCATTGCCATTTTCGCCCCGGCCACGGCGAACTGCACGTAGCGGTCGGCGCGGCGCGAGTCCTTGGGCACGTTGAAATAACCGTCCGGCTCGAAATTTTTCACCTCGCCGGCGATCTTGCAATCGAAGGGCTCCGGATCGAGCTGGGTGATGCGGGCGATGCCGCTGCGGCCGGCCTTCATGCCCTCCCAGGTGCTTTGCAAATCGTTTCCGAGCGGGGAAACACAGCCGATGCCGGTGATGACGACGCGTCGTTCGTTCATAGTTTCGGCGCGCAGTCTGAGGGCGCGGCCATCCGGGCGCAAGCCCGCATGCATGTCCGCTCAGCACCTGCGGGGATCGCGGCCGCGCTCGTTGGCCGCACCGCAGCGCGGGCAGGCGACCACCCGGTCGCGGCCGAAATCCTCATAGGCATGGAGGCACAGACGGCAGATGAACCGCCGCTTCAGCGCGCGGGCTTCCGCGCGCGCGTGCAGGGTGCGTGAAATCACGGCGAAGCACGGCACCGTCACAAACGTGCCGAAAATCACCAGCAACACGAATTCAGTCAGCGTCAGTTCCATTCACTGGTCGGTTTCCAAAACTCAAACCCACGGCGATCCATCGTCCGTCGTCCCTGTCATCCAGCGGGAAGTCGATTCCTCTCAGCCAGTCGATCAGCGCGGAAACGCCGATTTCGTCGCCACCGCCCGCCAGCGGCACGACCTCATGCACCCGGCCTCCCGCATCCAGCCGCAGCAGGAAACGCCATGGCTCGGCCAGCATCGCGGGCGGAACCTCGCCGACGAACTCCGGCAGGCTCCGCGGCATATCCGCGGCATCCATGCCAGCCAGCGGATAAAGCACAGGCATCGGCCGGAGTTTGCCAGTCATCGGCACGGGATCGGGCGGCGGGCGCTGTGGCAAGACCGGCTTGCCCGGCGCGCTCAGCCGCGGTACCGGCGGCTCGATGGCGGGCAGCTCGCGGAGCTGCGGTTTGTGGCGCGGCGGCTGCCAGCCGGCTGCGGCCAGCGCCTGGTTTTCCAGCCCGCGCAGCCAATCGATTTCGGCAGGTTGGAAGCGCGAGGGAAACGGTCCGCCCTCGCGCGCACGCAGCGCCAGTGCACGACCCTCCGCGTCGTCCAGCGCACGGAAAACCGTCGCCTGCCGGGGTGCCCATGGCGTGGGGGTCACTATGCCGATCCTGACAAAGACGAACATCATCGCGAAAAACCCGAGAGTGATCGAAAACGCGGCGATTTTCGGCAATGGCGATTGCCTGACCCCGCGCCAGGGAAACACCCATTGCGGGGCTTCCTTACGCATGTGCCGCATCGATACTCGCTTCGACATCACCGCGGGGAGGGTTCGGACTCGTTGACGCCCGGCTGATTCGCTCCCACCAGCGCCAGCCGGAAACCTTTTGACAAAACCATTTCCGAGACCCGCCGCTCCAAACCCACTGGCGTGCCGGCATCAGTCTGCATGAGCACGATCGCCCGGGCGGGCGCGCCATCGGAGCGCAGCGATTCGAGCCGCTCGTCAAGCTCGCGCATGTCCACCGCATCGCGGCCGAGATGGATGCGCGGGCCGGCCTCGCCGGGACCCAGAGTCACCACCAGGGTTTCCTGATAACGCTCAAGCTGGAACCGCGAGGGTGGCAGCTCCACGGTGATGCCGGACTGGCGCAGCAGCGACGGCCCTAACAGAAATAACAGCCACAACAGCACGAAGATGTCCATCACCGGCACCGCATGCAGCAGTCCGGGCCGCTCCGGCAGATGGGTTTCCAGTTTCAATGCGTGTGTTCCTGCTTCGCTTTTCCCGGTTTCCTCCCCGCCGTCACCTCGCCGCGGAA
>DATISV010000097.1:0-5864 GCA_035468505.1 Luteolibacter sp.
GTTTTCCCGGCATTTCTGCCGACCAATCTGAAAAACTCGGACTTCGGCGACACCGGCGAGCGGGCCGATGCGACGGTGGATTACCGCGAATTGAAACGCCGCTTCGACACTTCCGGCGAGGGCCGCGTGATCATGCCGCCAATTCCCTACGATCCCACCGGCGACACGCTGCCGCCACGCTCGCGGCCGCTCGTCATGCGCGAGGGGATTTTCCATGAATCCGGCAGCCGCCAGCCATACTCAGGACTGGCCGCGCGCTACCACGATGTGGATGCCGCGAAAATCCACATCCGTTATACCCTGCGTGGCGGTGTGATGTCGGGTCCGGCGGACGGCTGGACCGCCGACGGCTCGCCGGTTTACAACTCGCGCTTCGAGGACGGCAAACCGGTGGATGAAAAATACAGCGGCGAAGGAACTCTCGCGGATTTCCAGAATCTCACCGGCACCGAACTGCGGGCCATCAAATACCATCCCGCTCCGCCGATGCCGGGCGAGGGCCATTTCCTCGGCACCACCTCCCAGGGCAGCGACGTGCTCGCATACCTCTTCGGCGGACTGCAGGTGAACTTCAAGGCGGCCATGATCTATCTGCCCGTCGTCTATCTGATCGGCATCACCATCGGCATGTTGATGGGATACTTCGGCGGTTGGTTCGATCTCATCGTCCAGCGCCTGATCGAGATTTTCTCCAACATGCCGTTCCTGTTCGTCGTCATCATCCTCTCGAGCATGGTTCCCGAGCAGTTCAAGGGCCTGCCGGTGATTCTCACCATTCTCATCATTTTCGGCTGGATGGGCATGACCTATCTGATGCGGACCGCGGCCTACCGCGACAAGGAGCGCGACTACATTTCGGCCGCGCGGGTGCTCGGCGCGGGCACGCCGCGCGTATTGTTCCGCCACCTGCTGCCGAACACGGTGGCCATCATCGTCACACTGGTGCCGTTCACCATGTCCGGCTTGATCTTCTCGCTCACCGCGCTCGATTACCTCGGTTTCGGCCTGCCGCCGCAGCACGCCACCTGGGGGCGCTTGCTCAACGACGGACTTTCCAACCTCTCATCCCCATGGCTGGTAAGTTCCACCTTCACCGTGCTGGTCGCCACTCTGGTGCTCATTACCTTCGTCGGCGAGGCGGTGCGCGAGGCCTTTGACCCGAAAACATTCACATATTATCGATGATGATGCCCTTCTTCCGCATGCTCGCCGTTTCCGCGCTGGCCGCTTTGGCCGTGCTCGGCACATCCGGTTGCGGCAAACGCGGCGCGGAGGCCGAGCGGCGTCTCGAATTCAAAGACTTCGTCCCGCTCTACAACAACTACATCCGCAACTGGCTGCAGGCGCGGCAGGAGGAAACCGCCTCGCGGATCGCGGAGCTCCAGAAAGACATCGCCGCGGCCGATGGCGAAGAACGCGAACTGCTCGAACTCCAACTCGAACAGGCGCGGCGCGACGCGGAAAAATGGGAATTCCGTCTCGGTCTCGGCGATTACTTGAAATCAGCCACCTTGGACGACCTTCCCGACGGGCTCATCTGGCAGGATGGCATGGACCAGCCCGAGATCGGCGATCCCCGCGCGAAAAAAGGCGGTGTTTTCCGCCGCTACATCCCAGCATTCCCGCCCACCATCCGGCCCTTCGGCGAAAACGCCAACAACAGCTTCCGCGGCGACCTCTACGACTACATCGACATGCCGCTGGTCAACTTCCACCCGGAGGCGATCCAGCCGATCCCCGGCGTCGCGAACCAGTGGGCGGTCTCGGAGGACGGACGCACGCTCTATTGCCGCATCGACCCCGAGGCAACCTACTCCGACGGCGTGCCGGTCCGCGCCATCGATTACCAAGTGCGGCTTTACCTGATGGCGTCGGACAACATCGTCAATCCATACGCCAAACAATACTTCCGCGAGGAATTGGCGCAGATCGCCGTTTATGACGAACGCACGCTCTCGATCTCGCTGCCCGAGGCGAAACTCTATGCAGCCTACATCGCCGGCAGCATGTATCCCGCGGCACCGCATTTCTACGAGGAATACGGGCCCGACTACTCCGAGCGCTATCAATGGCGATTTCCGCCGACCACCGGAGCCTACGAGGTGTTGGAAGACGGCATCGTCAAAGGCGCATCGATCACCCAGACGCGCGTCAAGGACTGGTGGGCGCGCGACCGCAAGTACTACCGCCATCGTTTCAATCCGGACAAACTCGTCCACCAGGTGGTGCGCGACGAATCGAAGGCATTCGAGTTGTTCCGCGCCGGCGAGCACGACACCTTTCTGATCACCAGTCCGGAGTTTTGGTATGAAAAAACCGAGATGCCTCCGGTGCACGACGGCTACATCGAGCGGACGACGTTTTACAAACGCTATCCGAAGATTCCACGCGGACTTTATCTCAATGTCACCAAGCCGCCGCTCGACAACCTCGACGTCCGCATCGGCATCCATCACTCGATGAACTGGCGCAAGCTCAACGAGATCATGTTCCGCGGCGACTACGAGCGGCTCAACGCGCTCAACGAGGGTTACATGCTGTTCAGCGATCCGGAAATCCGCGCGCGGCCGTATTCCGTCCGTCTTGCCCGCGAGGCCTTCGCTCGCGCCGGGTACACCCGCGAGGGCCGCGACGGCATCCTGGTCAACGAAAACGGCCAACGGCTCTCCGTATCGGTTTCCTATGCGGCCATTCCGCTGTCCGACCGCATCTTCTCTTTCCTCCGCGAGGAAGCCCGCCATTGCGGCTTCGAACTGCGCCTCGACGGCGGCGAGGCCACGGTGATTTTCCTCAAGACCACCCAGAAGCAGCACGAAATGGCCTTCACCGGCTGGATGATCGAACCGATCCAGCCGGATTTCTATCAGATGATCCATTCCTCCACGGCCTTCGATGAAAAAGGCAACCCGAAGCCCCACACCAACAATCTGAACGTCTGGGCGCGGCCGGACACCGACCGGCTCTGCATCCAGCACCGCAACGCCCGCACCATAGAGGAGCTGCGCGAGTCCCACCGCGAGTTGCAATGGATCATCCACAACGAGGCGATCTTCAATCCGGCCTACTCCGTGGATTTCATCCGCATCGGCTCATGGCGCTGGGTGCGCTGGCCGGATTCCGACACCACGAAGTTCTCCCCGCCGCTGCTTTACGATCCCCACGAGTCGTTCGTTTACTGGGTGGACGAGGAGCTCAAGGAGGAGACCCTCGCCGCCCGCCGTGCCGGCACCACCTTTCCCGAAGTCAAAAGAATCGTGGACGCCTACCGCCTGCCGCCGCCCGGCGCGCCAGCCGACGAACCCGAACCGCCCGCGGACGAGGAGGCCGCCGGAGACGAATGAAGCGGGACGGCGATCCGGTCCTGGTGGTGGACAAGCTCATCACCTCGTTCGAGACCGACCGCGGCCTGTTGCGCGCCGTGGATCAGGTTTCCTTCACGGTTTCCGAAGGCAAGACGCTCGGCATCGTCGGCGAGTCCGGTTGCGGCAAGAGCGTCACCGCGATGTCGATCGTCCGCCTGCTGCCCCAACCGGCGGGCAAGATTCTCGGCGGTCATGTGTTTTTCAAAGGCCGCGACCTGGTGCGGGCGAGCGACGCGGAGATCCATCGCATTCGCGGCGGCGAGATCGGCGTGATTTTCCAGGAGCCGATGTCGGCGCTCAACCCGGTGCACCGCATCGGCCGGCAGGTGGCCGAGGCGATCCGCCTGCACAAGAAAATCACCAAAAAGGACGCATGGGACTCCGCCATCGAGATGCTCAAACTCGTGCGCATCCCCGCGCCGGAGAAGCGCGTCATGGATTACCCGCACCAGCTTTCCGGCGGCATGCGGCAGCGCATCGTCATCGCCATGGCGCTGGCCTGCCGGCCGTCGCTTGTCATCGCCGACGAGCCGACCACCGCGCTCGACGTCACCGTTCAGGCGCAGATCCTCGATCTGATGGCACGGCTTCAGGATGAAATGAAAATGTCCACCATCCTGATCACCCACGACCTCGGGGTGATTGCCGAGACCTGCGACGACGTGGTGGTGATGTATGCCGGCCGCGTGGTCGAGCGCGCGCCGGTGGCCGAGTTGTTCGCCCATCCGCTGCACGCCTATACGCGCGGCCTGCTCAACTCGATCCCCACTCTGGTAACCCCGTCGAAATCGGTGCTCAACACGATTCCCGGCATGGTCGCCTCGCTCGCCGAGCACACCCACGGTTGTCGCTTCTGCCAGCGCATGGGCCGCCTCAAACCCGGCACCCGCGAACGCCCGCGCTTCAGCGAAGTCTCGCCCGGGCACTGGGTGGAGACGTGTCCGCAATGTTATAAACCGGAGTGAACATCGAACATCGAACGTTTAACATCGAACATCGAAGTGAAGGAAGAAAACGGAAAGGTTTATGATCTGGAGGAGCGGTTGCTCGACTATGGCGCGTCGGTCATCCGGTTGACGCGTGGGCTGTCCCATGATTACGCGGAGCGGCATGTGGGAAACCAGCTTTTGCGGTCCGGCACCGCTCCGTGCTCCCACCACGGCGAAGCCCAGGCCGCGGAATCACCCGCAGATTTCATCCACAAGATGCGCTTGGGTCTCAAGGAACTCCGTGAATCCGAGCGCTGGCTGAAACCCATCCAGCGCGCCAGTCACATTTCCAACACCGACATTCTCGCTTCGCTCCTCAACGAAACCGACCACTCATCCGTATTTTTGTCACCAGTATCCGCACCGCCGAAACACGCCGAAAATAACTCTTCCTTCGATGTTCAATGTTGGACGTTCGATGTTCGATGTTCAAAACAGCAATGACTCCGCCTCTATTATCAGTCTCCGACCTCCGCGTTCACTTCCCCGTGAGGACCGGCGTCATGCTTCGTCAAACGGGCGCGGTGCGTGCGGTGGACGGCGTCTCGCTCGACATCGCGCCGGGCGAGACGCTCGGGCTGGTGGGCGAGTCGGGCTGCGGCAAGTCCACGCTCGGCAAGGCGGTGGTGCGGTTGTTGAAACCGACATCAGGCACCATTGCGCACAGCGGCATCGATGTCACCCATGCCAGCCAGCGATCGCTGCGGCCGCTGCGGCGGGATTTCCAGATGATCTTCCAGGATCCCGCCGAATCGCTCGACCCGCGGATGAGCGTGCGCTCGATCATCGAGGAACCGCTCGTGATCCACCGCATCGGCACGCGTGCGGAGCGGACCCAGCGTGTCAACGAACTGCTCGATCGCGTCGGACTGCCGGTTTCCGCGGCGGACCGCTATTCGTTCGAGTTCTCCGGCGGCCAGCGGCAACGCATCGGCATTGCCCGCGCGCTCGCACTGAATCCCAAACTCATCGTCTGCGACGAACCG
This sequence comes from Luteolibacter sp., assembly GCA_035468505.1. Classification (GTDB taxonomy): domain Bacteria; phylum Verrucomicrobiota; class Verrucomicrobiia; order Verrucomicrobiales; family Akkermansiaceae; genus Luteolibacter. The sequence goes on from DATISV010000097.1 coordinate 5,338, forward strand.
GTCTCGGCGCTGGACGTCTCGATCCAATCGCAGATCCTCAACCTGCTCGTCGAACTACAGCAGGAATTCGGATTGTCCTACCTCTTCATCGCCCACGACCTCTCGGTGGTGAAACACATCAGCGACCGCGTGGCGGTGATTTATCTCGGCAAAATCGTCGAGGTCGCGCCGGAGGAGACGATCTATCAGGATTCGCGCCATGCCTACACCAAGGCGCTCATTTCCGCCATCCCGGTGCCCGACCCCACCGTGCGCCGCTCCAAGATCCTGCTTGAGGGCGACGTCCCCTCGCCCATCGACCCGCCCGCCGGCAGCGCCTTCGGCCACCGCATGGGCCATCCGCGCTATCAGGAAACCGTCGGCATGGATCTCCCGCTGCGCGAAATCGCCCCCGGTCACCTCGTTGCCGCCGATCCCTGCTGCCTGGGCGAAGCGGATTGGAACGCGTTGCGCGCGAAAGACGAACCCGCGGCCGCGGGCAAAACGGATTGAACCCGAATTCCGAAGAAGGAACCACGAAAGTCACT
>DATISV010000098.1:0-2805 GCA_035468505.1 Luteolibacter sp.
TGTCTAACAAAAACTCGGTCCACTCTGCGAGATCGGCGGGGGAGGTGGGGAGCGAGAGTTTGTCGGCCACGGCGGCTAGCGGTTTGCCGGCGAGCGCGGCGTCGAAGATCTGATCGACGAACGACGGTTTTTCCGGTCCGAAGACCCATGAGACGCGGATGACGAGGTTGCCCGGGTGGGCGAGCACGGCGTGTTCGCCGGCGAGTTTCGAGCGGCCGTAGGCGTTCACCGGCGCGGGCGGGGTGGTCTCCGAGCAGGCGACGGTGGTTTCACCGGAAAAGACATAATCGGTGCTGAAGTGGATCACACGCACGCCGCGTTCGGCAGCCCAGAGGGCGATTTTTCCCGGTGCGGCGGAATTCACGCGCATGGCGAGGCGCGGGTCGTCCTCGCAGGCTTCAAGGCCGGTGATGGCGGCGGGGTTGAGGAAAACGTCGCACTCGAGCGAATCGAGCGCGGCTTTCAATGAAGCGGCATCGGCCAGATCGCAGACCGACCGGGGCAGCGGGATGACGTGGTGTTTTTCCGCGAGCCGTGAGGCGAGCGCGGCGCCGACGCGGCCGGTGGTTCCGGTGACGGCCACGCGCATGGCGCGAATCAGATAAGGCCTTGTTCGCGGAGTTCGGCGTCCACTTCGTCGTGGTCGGGCGCGCCGATGCCGATGTCGCGGATGCGCTGGATCTTGCGGCGCACGCCAACGCGGCTCCGCGGTCCGGTGACGAGCCACGCCACGCCGCCGACAGCGAAGGGCAGCAGGCAGGCGACGCCGAGCACGCCCAGGCCGATGCCAATGCCGCGCCGCGCGCCGGGATGCATCAGGTCGCCCAGCAACAGCCCGGCGGATGCTCCCAGCAGGGCGGGCGCGGTGAGCGCGCTGGTTTCAATCCATGCCGGGGTGGATTCGGTGTGCTCGTCTGACATGTTTTTCCTCTATCTCATACGCAGCGGCGAGACAACCGCGGAAAATGAAATCTCCCGATTCCGACTTTCCCGGCGCGGCAGAACCCGCCATGCTGCGTGCCCGATGACCGCTCCCGAACGCACCTACGCCCTGATCCTCGCCGGCGGTTCCGGCACGCGCTTCTGGCCGCTGAGCCGCGATGCCCGGCCGAAACAACTGCTCGATCTCTTCGGCGACGGCACACTGCTCGAACAAACGATCCGCCGCCTCGATGGGCTGGTGCCTGCGGACAACATCCTGATTCTCACCAGCGCATCGCAACTCGATGCGGTGCGCGCCGCCGCGCCGATGCTGCCCGCGGGAAACATCTTCGCCGAGCCCGCCCGCCGCGACACCGCGCCGGCCGTGGCGCTCGGCATCGGGCTGGTGGCCGCGCGCGATCCTGAGGCGGTGATGATGGTGTTGCCGGCCGACCAATTGATCCGCGACGCCGAGGGTTTCCGCGCCGTGATGTGCGACGCGCTGGCGGTGGCGGACCACTCGGACGGCTTGCTCACCATCGGCATCCAGCCGACCTGGCCGTGCCCGTCCTACGGCTATATCGAGCGCGGAGACGCCGCCATTTTCGCGAATTGCGATGCGGAGCATCAGGCCTACGAGGTCCGCCGCTTCCGCGAAAAACCCAACCCCGAACTCGCCGAGGAATTCCTCCGCCAAGGCGGCTTCTCGTGGAATGCCGGGATGTTCGTTTGGAAAATCCCCGCCGTGACCGGCCAGCTCGTCAAACACGCGCCGGAACTCGCGGAGTTCATCGATGCCCTGCGCACCGCCGCCGATCCGCTCGCGTGCATTGCGGAACGTTTCCCCAAACTCCCCGCGCGCTCGATCGACTACGCGCTGATGGAAAAAGCCGACCGCATTCTCAACATCGAGGCGTCGTTCGATTGGGACGACGTCGGCTCGTGGATTTCCATCGCCAAGTATTTCCCGGCCTGCGGCGACGAGAACCACGCCAACCGCGCGGTGACCGAGATCGAGTCGCACCGCAACATCGTCTTCACCTCGCAGCCCGGCACGCATGTCGCGTTGTTGGGCGTGGACGACCTGATCGTCGTGCAAACCCCCGACGCGCTGCTTGTGGCCGACCGCCACCAGGCGGATGCCATCAAGAAACTCGCCGACCTGCTGCCGCCGGAGCTGCGGTGAACCACCCATGAGTCGCAGTAAGAAACGCAAGCCCAAGACGCTGCGCTGGCGCTTGGAATGCCTCGGCCACTCCTTGATCGAGGGACTTGCCGCGCTGCTGCCCGGGCCGTGGGTGTTCCGGCTCGGCGAGATGCTTGGCGGGTTCGCGTGGCACCTTCTGCCACGGCGCCGCAACATCGTCCTGCGCAACCTGCGGATCGCCTTCGCCGGCGAGAAAAATCCAACGGAGATCCATCAACTCGCCCGCGAAACCTTCCGTCGCAGCGGGGCCAACCTGGTTTCCGTTTCCCACACCGCGCGGCTCAAGCCCGAACAACTCCGCGAAGTGCTGCGAGTGGAAAACCTGCATCTGTTAGAAGACGCGCAGTCCCGCGGCAAGGGCGTGGTGCTGCTGCTTGCGCACATGGGCAATTGGGAGCTGCTCAGCCGCATCATCCACCTGTTTCCGCCCGGCTCGAAATGCGGCGCGTTCTACCGCCCGCTCAACAACCCGCTGCTCGACTCGCAGGTGCTCGCCCGCCGCCAGGCCGATGGCACCCGGATGTTTTCCAAGCGCGATCCGTTCCACGTGGTCACCAAGTTCCTGCGCGAAGGCGGCATCGTCGGCATCCTCGCCGACCAGCGCGCGGGCATGCAGGGCGAGGTGGTCCCGTTCTTCGGCCGGCTCACCCGCGCCACGCCGCTGCCGGGCCTGCTCG
>DATISV010000099.1:0-4977 GCA_035468505.1 Luteolibacter sp.
TCCTCAAAGGATCCGTCAATCTGGATCGATATGAGATCCGTGACGACGGAAAGCGCGTGATTTTCCCATATCAGCCGGACTCTCCAAACGAGCTCGTCCCGTTGGATCGGAAGCTCATGGCATGGCTATGTTTACAAAAAAAATCACGGACGGCTGGCCGGTCCGAAAATCCTCTGCCCGGCGATCGCCCGGGGGGCAGCGTTTGCAGATGACTCAACAGGTGAATTCTTTTTCACCGGGAGCGGAAGCGGCGGAGGAGGAGCGTATGGCATCCGGCTCAACGACGATCAGAAAATCTCTCCAATCTGGCTTCTGGGTCTCTTGAACTCAAAACTGGCGGACTGCTTTTTCAAATTGAACAGCACTCCGTTCCGCGGCGGATGGATCGCGCTGACGAAACAGCATATCGAGGTCTTTCCCATCCGCCCCATCGACTTCACCAACCCTTCCGATGTCGAGAAACACGACCGCATGGTTTCACTCGTGGAAAGAATGCTCGCCCTCGTTCCCAAGCGCCGCGCCGAGGCAAACCCGCAAGCGGCCGCGCAATTGGACGCCCAAATTTCCGCCACCGACCGCCAGATCGACCGCTTGGTCTATGATCTCTATGGTCTGACCGACGAGGAAATCGCGCTGGTCGAAGGCGTTTGATCCGGGAACCTCAGGCAGGAACGCTTGCATGGTGAATCCGCCGGGCATGCCCGGAGCCGTCAGCATCCGCTTACGGCTGGCAAGGCGAGAGAGCCGGAAGGGCGGGGGATCTGTGCCACCGCGGCGTGCAACCGCCGGGAAATCCATTGGATGTGGGCGGGCCTAATCCTGCCTCACATAGACATGATAGCCGCAGTGCCAGTCCTGGGGCACCTTGGCGGTGGCTTCCTCTTCGGTGTCCGGCGTCTTGTTGAAACCGCCGCGCTCGACGATGAGGAATTCGCGACCGCCGACGTTGCGGACTTCGAATTTGAGGGCTTGGTCGTCGTTGATGCCGACGAGCATGTCGCCGGACCAGAAGTAGCCGCCGTAGAACCTCGTTTTGGCGACCTTGCCGCCGTCGATGAACTGGATGATGTCCTTGGGTTTCTCGATCGGCGCGCCGGATTGGCCCTCCTTGGACTTGAGGAACCGGTCGATGCAGGCGTCGATCTCCGCGGGTTTGTTCGGCGCGGGCCACACCGCCCATGCCCAGGTGCCGAGGGCGGCCTTGTTCGGCGTGAACCTGCCGCTGTAGGTGTACATGTCCGAGTCCTTGCCGCTGATGTGGGAAGCCAGCGTGGTTTTGGGCATTTTCTTCACGAACTCCTCGCCGTCGGGCATTTGCTGGAGGATTTCGCCGATGCGCGCGCGGACGGTTTTCGCGCCGTTGCCGAGGATCGCGCCGGTGTTGGGCTCGGCCAGCACCGGGGGCAATGTCGCATAGGTGTTTTTGAGCAAAGGATCGGCGAATTTCTTCACCGTCGGGCTGGCGTTCTTCATCGCGTCGGCGATGGCGCGCGAGGTTCTGTAGGAGGCCGAGTCCACGCGGAAGGTGGCGGCTTTGTCGAGAATGGCGGGCAGCACGGTTTTATAATGATCCGGATCGGTGGCGATTTTCGCGAGCGTGCACGCGGCGGCGGTCTGGAGCCAGGTGCAGTCGTATTCCAGGAACTCGAGCAGGCGTCCGCGCCGGGCGGCGATCTGATCAGGCGTGGTTCGGCCCAGCGCCTCGATGGCATGAAAGGCGGTCCACCACGATTCATCGGGGTCGTTGAGGATTTTGACGACCTGTTCGTGCATTTCGGGAGTCACCTTGTCCGCCGGGAGGGGCGAGCCCTTGAACATGCCGGTAAGGGCTAACAGTCCGGCCTGCCGGAGACGCGTGTCGTTCGATTTCAAGAGCGGCAGGACAAGGTCGGCGCGGCCGCGCCGGGTGACTTGGTCCATCGCCGAGCTCCGGAGATCGTATTCGGGATGATGGATGTATCTGAGCAGGGTTTCGTCGGTTAGATCCGGGGCGCCGAGTTTCGCGAAAACGGCGGAGGAGGCGTCGGTCTCGACTTTTTCGTTCATGAGATCCTCGATGGTGAGGGGACCTCCCGGGATGGGTTCGATGGAATGATACATGTCGTCGGTGGCATTGCCCCACGGTCGGGGGATCGGCATGTTTTTGGCATGCGGGCTGCGCGGCGCGCCGAAGAGTTGGAGATGCTTGCGGGGGTAGGTGTAGGTGAGCGCGAAGAAGGTGCCCCAGTCCATGTTGTCCTCGGTGGCGGAGCGGTCGTAGCGGTCGTCCATGCCGGCGATGCCGATGCTGCCGTCGAAGCGGCGCGAGAGGTCCATCACCCAGCGCCGGGTATCGAGATACGAGCGGTAGGAGACCGGGCGTTTCTCGCGCATCTTGCTGACCGCCGCGTGGTGCCAGATCTCGCCCATGCCGCCGCCGGTGTGCGCGGCGTGGAACCAGTTGGTGGCGTAGAAGGCCTTCATCGAAGAGTTGTCGCGCGCCTTGGCATAGACCGAGTCCTCGCCCTTCGGATCGACCAAGGCCGCGGCCGACAGCCCCATCGCGAGGCCACTGGTCTTGCCGTTGTCGCGGAAACCGCCCTCGGGCAGGGTGTTGCCATAGGCCACGTTGCCGTGCCCTGCGAAGCGGTAGAATTGCGACCATGTCTCGCTGAACATGTAATCATCCACCTCGACACCGCACAGCTTGGCGAGGATCAGAAATGTCATGCAATTCACGCCGGAGGCATGGACCTGGCCCGAACCGGTGGAATAAGTGAAGGCCGCCGGCGCGCCGCGTCCGCTCCAACCACCGCTGTACATGTGGCCCCGGAGTTCCTCCGTCATCTTTTTGATGACCGGGAGCATACTTTGGTCGCCCGTGCGGAGGTAATATTCGCAAAGCCCCCAACCTTTGTATCCTTTCTCCCAGTTCATGGCACCGATCGTCTCGATGCCGTTCATCCATTTTTTCACCACTTCGAGGTCCTTCTCCTCACCGGTGGAGAGGAGGAAAATGACCGATCCCCATTTGGGTTGGTCCTGCTTGGCGATGAGATCCGCCAGGTTCCTGACAATCTTGTCGGACTTCGGGCAGTTGACCGGCCAGTTCTCGCTATAACTTCCCATCACCGGGATGTTCACCGTGACGTCGCCGGCATCCCGGATTTTCAGAACGACTTTGCCATCGGTGGCCTCGGCTTCGGTAACGATGTCGCCGAGGATGATGCGCGGATCGACCTTTTCGAGAACCTTGCCGTTGATGCTCTCGATGATCTGGCCCTTCTCCAGCTTGCCGGTGGCCTCGGCGGGCGAACCTTTTTCCACGTTGTGGATCTGCATGGTCATGCCCGGGCGGATCAGGTTGATGCCGATGCCGACAGGACCGAGGTTTCTGACAAGCCATGGCCGGCTGCCGTTGCGGCCGGTGTTTTCCGGGTAGGGATTGAAGAGCGGGGTGGTTTCGGCGGTGTAGTAGGGGGCTTCGGTGCCGGCCGGCGCGGGTTTCGCCGCGGGCTGCTTGTTCGCGACGGAAGCGGCGGGCTTCGCGGGTTTGTTTTGTTCGCTCCACTTTGCGACGAAGTCCTTGTCCTGTTTGCTCAGGACATCGAGCGGTAGGCGCACTTCCTTGCCGTCCTTCCTGACGATGGCCGCACCGTTCTCGACACGGACGATTTCCGCTTCGATGGAGCGCCCCTTGTTGTCCGTCCAGGTCCGCGACTTGGCGGCGGGCATGGTCAGCAGCAGGGCCGGGATCACGAGAACAGGAGCGAAGCTCCATGCGGAAGGGCGGGATTTGAACCAGTGGAACACGCCATTTCCGTAGCAGGGGCGCGGATGGGTGTCGATGGCCATTTGCCCGCAAGCTCGATGAAATGCTGGCCTCGGAAAGCCGCAGCGCCGATACACCCCGCAGCATGATGCGCGAGCGCCCCGCCCGAAAACCGAAGCCACGAAAGTCAGCGGCGGCGACGCCGGATGCCCCGGTCCGGGAAACTTACGGCCTGGCGATGTGGTCGATGATCGGCCTCTCCGGGTTCGCCTGTCTGGTCTATCAGATTCTGTGGATGCGGCAGCTCGGCTTGCTTTTCGGCAATACCTCGCAGGCGGCGGCGCTCACGCTGGCGGTGTTTTTCGGCGGCCTGGCCGGCGGCGGCTGGTTCTGGGGACGACGCTGCCGGCAACTCGCCAACCCGCTGCGCACATACGCGTGGCTGGAACTCGGCATCGCCGCGTGCGGGGTGGTGCTGTTGGCCGCGCCCGCGGTGATCGAACAGGTTTATCCGATGGTCAATCAACGCCACGGTTCGGGAGCCGCGCTGGCCGCGTTCAAGCTGGCGGGGACCTTGCTGATGGTGTTTCCGCCCGCGGTGTTGATGGGCGGCACGCTGCCGGTGGTCGGGCAGGCGATGATCCGCCAGGCGTCCGCATTCGGAACCACGGCGGCGCGAATGTATGCGGTGAACACGATCGGAGCGGCGTTTGGGGCGTTCGCCGCGGCATTCGTGCTGATCTCGATGTTGGGAATCCGGATGACGTGCGGGGTGGCGATGCTGGCTTCGATGTTGGCGGGGGTGTTGGCGTTTCGTTTGTCGAAATTGGAAAGCGGCGACAGGTTGTCCCCGACACGCGCTGGGACGAATCGTCCCAGCCACACGGAAGATGTCATTTCCCGTCCGGTCATCCGGTTGTTGGCCTTTGTTTCCGGATTCAACCTGCTCGCGCTGGAGGTGATCTGGACGCGCATGTTGGCGCAGGTTCATGAAAACTCGGTGTATGGTTTCGCCACGGTTCTGATCGTCGTGCTGGCCTGTCTTGCCCTGGGCGCGTGGCTTGCCTCATGGCTGGCGCGCGGCAGATCGCCCGCTCCGAGAACGCTGGTGCTCTTGATCGTGCTGGGCGGCACGGCGTTGTGCGTCACGCCTTTCATTTTCGCCGGCATCACGCGCAACATGAGCATGTTGCCGACCGATTCGTCGTTTTCGAGTTATGTCATCC
>DATISV010000100.1:0-1671 GCA_035468505.1 Luteolibacter sp.
AGCGGCGTCACAATCCCTATCCGCCGTTCAGGGGCAACAACCGCGAGGACAAGTTCACCTTCGATGCCGCATCGCCGCTGAACCCGCGGACGCTGCAGGCCGCGGTGCGCGCGCTGGGTCATTTGAAGGACCACTCCGCCGTCCCCCTGCTCGCCTCGATCCTCGCCGAAAACCACGAACCGGAAACCGCCAATCTGTTTCTCGCCGAGGCGGCCGCCGAAGCGCTTGGCTGGATCGGCACGCCGGCGGCAGAGCGGGCGCTGATCGAGGCCTTCGCACGGCTTGGCCATTATCGTGATTACGTCGGTTGGTATAGCGACCACTCGGCGCTTTACGCCTGCCATTCCTCGCCGGTGCACGCGCGCATCATCGAGTCGCTCGACCGGATAGGCTCGTCCGCTGCAGGGCCGATCGTTCCTCATTTGATACGCTCTGTGCCGACCGATCCCGACCGTGCGTTGTTTCTCCAGACCGACACCTATGAACTGCTGGTCGGCCGGCTGATCCAGCGCAGCGGGCGCGACGGTGAGGTGATCGAAACTTGTCTCGCGCTGCTCGGCGATCCGCAGGCACAGGCCAAGCCTGATATCCGGCAAGCGCTTGAAGTCATCTTCAACGCCTGGGCCGGCAAACCATCGCCGGAAAACCGCGCGGCGCAGATCCTTTCGGCGGCATGCCGGAATCGGCGTCACTCGCCCGCCGTGCAGGCGGCGTATGTACGCTACCGCGCAAGCCCCGGGGAATTGCCGGACCGCGCGCTTGGTGGCGAGCTTTTATTCAAAGTGAAGATGCCGCAGCGCCACTGGATATTGTTTTTCCTGGGACGCACGCTCGGCAACCTCGGTGATCCCGCCGCGGTGGACACCTTGCTGGCCTCGCTGGCACCGGAACTCAACGAGGCCCGCCACGGACGTCCCAACCCCGCCTATCCCAACGTCCACCTGCTGCAAATCGACCCCACCCCGTGCTGGCGCGCCGCCGCCGCATGGGCGCTCGGCCGCATCGGCGATCCACGCGCCGCCGGCATGCTGCTGGAAGTGGTGGCCAACATGGACAACGCGGTGGACACCCGCCACGCTGCCGCCAGCGCGCTTGCAGGAGCCGCCCGGCGGGAACATCTGGCGGCGATCGGAAAACTCGCCGATGGCTACCCCGAAGTCTCCACCCGCAAGGCGTTGCTGGAGTCGATTGCCGAATGTGAGAAGGCGGTGAAATGAGGTGCAAACCCATCGGGCATGCGCGTCAAGTTAACGGAAAATGACCGGCAAGTGGAGTGGCTGCCTACTGGCTGCCATCAATCGCAGAGGGTGTTTCCAACGCCCGGTGCGGCTGAAAAGCCGCTTCTGCGAACCATGGCGGCTTCAAGCCGCCACTCCGTCCTTACGAAGCACCGTGCATGCCGCCCTTGAACTTGACGCGCATGCCCATCGGGGTTGTGTCCACTGCCCTCCGGTCATCGCGATGCGGTGGATGGAGTGTCCAGCAACACGACGCGGAATCCCACGTGGAACACGCGCTGGTATGGTTGATAGGCAACGCGCTCATCCACCGTCGCGAGCTGCGGTCGGTCGCGCCAGGAACCGCCGCGGGCCAAGCGTTTTCCATCCGCCGTGGTGTCGGCGGTCCATTCCCAGGCGTTGCCGATCGTGTCGTGCAGCCCCCATGCATTGG
>DATISV010000101.1:0-5654 GCA_035468505.1 Luteolibacter sp.
CCGGATCGTTGGTTTCGCGCAGCAATTTCACCGTGTCCTGAGTGGTTTCCACACCCATCGATTCCATCCACTCGACGTATCCCGCGTAGTAGAGCCCGCCGGCGACGAGCCACATGAAAAGCACCGCGCCCGGGGCGAGCAGGAAGACCCACGGCCATGACCGCCAGCGCAGGCCGAGCCATTTCACCGGCCCGCAGCGGCTCACGATCGTCAGCGCGACCAACCCGGCCATGGCGAATTGGAAACCGATGTTGCTGGCGAGCGTGTTGGCATCGAGGCTGAGTTCCTTGTCGCCGGCGACACTGACCGCCAGCAGCACCAGCCCCGCGAAGACGCCGAAAACCAGCAAGGCGCCCAGCAGATCCAGCGGCCGGTAAATCCACACCGGCACGCGCCCGGCGGGCGGCAACGGCGGCGGGACCGGCATCTCACTCGGCGTTTCGCGCGGCAATCCGGAGCGCAGGGCCGACAGCCACTTCCATCCCGCAGCCAGCAAAAACACCGCCCCCCCCGCGCCGAACGCGCAGGTCAGAACCAATAGGGTGGGATCGTCGCTCATCAGGAGTGGACTCGGAATTTCCGGCGCAAGCTGCGCCCGCTCACGCGCTCAGGCCAGTGGAAAAATTCGCGGGGTAACGGGTGGTTGGTTTTTTCGGCGAATTTGAATGTCAGGACATGCTTGCCAAATTCCCGGCGATCCGGAGACTCACGCGTCATCGAAAAGAGCGGAACAGCACCCGTCCGAGCGCGGAATCCCTACCGGGCGATTCTCCGGCGGGAGTATCCCGAGCCACTCATCGCGCTTCTCGCGTTCATCCTCGGTGTCTGGCTCTGGGATCATTATTTCGGCAAGCCGGCCGGCTACCCTCCCGGCACCGAGCAAATCGCGCTGGTGAAAATCGACCGCGACCTGCGCCTCGCCGACGCGATGGCGGCCGACCCGGCTTGGCTCCGCTGGCTCGCCGGTGTGGACGAGCCAGCTGTCGCGCAAAATGCGGCGATCGAGGCGCTGGAGAAACTTTCCGCGGAAAAAGCGATGACCGCCGCCGGGCTCGAAGCCTATTCCATCATCCTGGCCGATCGCGACGATCTCCCCGTCCGCAATATCCTCATCGACGCCCTGCAAGGCCACCCCGAGCCGGACATCACGGAAACCACCCGCCAATTGGCCAATCGCGAGGGCACTTGGTGGCACGCCCGCTGGCTCGCCGAAATCGAGGGGGAAACCTCCCGCCCGGGCGAATGGCGGGAAATTCAGGATCAAGTCGCGAAACAACTCCGTCAGCGCGCCATCGCCGTGCGCTCAAGCGTCTGGCTGCTCTGCGTGGCCGGACTCGCTTTTCTACCGCGCACGCTCCGCCTGCTGGCAAGCGCCCCACGCGCGCGGCCCAGCGGCTACAGCGCGGGGTGGCCGCCACCGCTCGGACTGGTCGTTTTCCTCGTCGCCACACTGGCGTGGATCGGCTTCACGATGACTTTGGAAATCGGAATTTCCACTTTGCCCGGTCTGCATCCGTTGGCCGGCATCCTGCTCGACGCCGCCGCCCGCATGCTGCCGGCGCTCATCGCGCTGGGTCTGCTTTTCAGGCGGCCATCCCACGCGGTCCGCGTGCTTGGCATGGCCCGGCCGCTCATGCCGCAAGCCATCCTCGGGATGTTCTCGCTGCTGGTGGTCATCGACATGTTGCTCCGCCATCTCATCGGCCCCGGCGAAGCGCAGCCCGGCGGCGGGCTCAGCCTCGGTGACGCCGGGCTCTGGGGACTCGCCTTCATGCTCACATCGGCCTGTCTGCTCGCCCCGCTGGCCGAGGAAATCCTCTACCGCGGCGTGCTGTTCCGCTCGCTTTGGGGGCGTCTCGGCACCCTGCCCGCAGCGGTCATTTCATCCGGCATCTTCGCATTGCTCCACTTCTACGACGGCTACGGGCTGGCCAGCGTCGGGATTTTCGGCATCGCCTGTGCACTGCTCTACGCCGCCACCGGCTCGCTCACCGCATGCATCGGCCTGCACGTGCTTTACAACACCGTCATCAAGCTGCCCGAGTGGCTGATTTACCACGCCCCGCTCGGCTGAAAAACCAGCCACAGTTCCGCTGGCGGAGCGGCGATTCGCGCCTAGGGTGCGTCCCCGCCACCCGCAAATGCACGACTCGATCCGCCTCCACGGCTGCCGCCAGCACAACCTGCGCAACCTCGACCTCGAAATCCCCCTCGGGAAACTCACCGTCGTCACCGGTCCTTCCGGCTCGGGAAAATCCTCCCTCGCCTTCCACACCCTCTACGCCGAAGGCCAGCGCCGCTACGTCGAAACCTTCTCGCCCTACGTCCGGCAGTTCTTCGACCGCATGGACAAACCCGACGTCGATTCCATCGAAGGCATCCCGCCCGCGATCGCCATCGAACAGAAAAACCACGTCCGCACCACCCGCTCGACCGTCGGCACCCTGACGGAAATCAACGATTACCTCAAACTCCTCTACGCCCGCCTCGCCACCGGCCACGACCCCAAAACCGGCGAGGAAATCTGCCCGGACACTCCCGAGTCCGCCGCGCAGTGGGCCGTGGAAAACCTATCAGGAAAACCGCTGCTCGTCACCTTCCCCATCCCCGTCCCGCCCGGCACCACGACCGGCGAACTCTTCCCCTTCCTCAACTCCCAAGGCTACCTCCGCATCCTGTTAGGCGGCGAAATCGTCCGCACCGACGAACCACGGAGCGCGGACTTCAGTCCGCCCGTCATCGACGTCGTCCAGGACCGCCTCACTCTAACAAAATCCACCCACCCCCGCCTTCTCGAAGCCCTCGAAGCCGCCTTCCACCTCGGCAAAGGCCACGCCACCATTGTAGATCCATCTTCATTCGATGTTCGATGTTCGATGTTCGATGTTCAGCGTTCGTTTTCCACCACCTGGACCAACCCCCGCACCGGCTTCACCCTCCGCGCTCCCACACCCGCGCTCTTCTCCTTCAACTCCCCGCTCGGCGCATGCCCCAAATGCCGCGGCTTCGGACGCGTCATCGGCATCGACCTCGAAAAAGCCGTCCCCGATCCCACCCTCTCCATCGCCCGCGGAGCCATCCGCCCCTTCCAGGGCGAACGCGGCGAGGAATGCCAGCGCGACCTCGTCCGTAACTGCAAGGAACGCGGCATCGACATCCACACCCCGTGGGAGGATCTGACAGACGACGAGCGCGAATGGATCCACTACGGCGACCAGGGGAGCGCGCGCACGTCTTCCCCCGACATGGAAGCCCTCGAAGCCCTCTGGCAATCCGGCGGCTGGTATGGCGTCAAAGGCTTCTTCGACTGGCTGGAAACCAAGGCCTACAAGATGCACGTCCGCGTCTTCCTCTCCCGCTACCGCTCCTACACCACCTGCGCCACCTGCCGCGGCAAACGCCTCCAACCCGAGTCCCTCTGCTTCAAAATCAACGGACTCACCCTCCCCGACCTCTGGTCCCTATCCATCGCCGACCTTCTCCCCTGGTTCTCTTCACTGATCACTGATCACTGCTCACTGATCACTCAAAAAGACTCCACCCTCCACCTCGTCCTAACCGAAATCCACTCCCGCCTCCGCTACCTCGACGAAGTCGGCCTCGGCTATCTCACCCTTGACCGGCCCACCCGCACCCTCTCCGGCGGCGAGGTCGAGCGCGTCAACCTCACCGCCTGCCTCGGCGCCTCTCTAACAGGAACCTTGTTCGTCCTCGACGAACCCACCGTCGGCCTCCACGCCCGCGACATCGACCGCCTCACCGCCGTCATGCATTCCCTTCGCGACAAGGGCAACACGCTCGTCGTCGTCGAACACGAACACGCCGTCATGCGCGCCGCCGACCACCTCGTCGACCTCGGCCCGGCGGCGGGAGCGCACGGCGGTGAACTCGTCTATCAAGGACCTCCGCCGGCGTTTGCTAGTGTTCAGTGTTCAGTGTTCAGCAAGATAAAGAAAAAGCGCGACGCTTCTTCCCTGAAAACTGAAAACTTCAAACTAGGAACTCTCCCTTGGCTCTCCGGCCAGCGTTCCATCCCCGTCCCCGCCAAGCGCCGCAAACCCACCAAACAACTCCTCCAAATCCGCGGCGCCACCCGCCACAACCTGCGCAAACTCGACGCCGACATCCCGCTCGGCCTCTTCACCTGCGTCACCGGCGTTTCCGGCTCCGGCAAATCCACCTTCGCCCACGACGTCATCTATCAGAACGTCGCCCGCAAACTCGGCATCGAATCCGACGGCGATCCCGCCCCGGTCCGGGGAATCAAAGGCACGCAACACCTCAGCGGCATCGAACTGGTGGACCAGTCCGCCGTCGCCCGCACCCCGCGCTCAACGCCCGCCGTGTTCCTCGGTGCCTTCGATCCGATCCGCGAGCTGTTCTGTCAGACCGATCCCGCCAAGGCCGCCGGCTTGAAGCCCGGCTTCTTCTCCTTCAACTCCGGCGACGGCCGCTGCGACCGCTGTGCCGGCAACGGCTTCGAGAAGGTCGAGATGCAGTTCCTCTCCGACCTCTACGTCACCTGCCCCGACTGCAACGGCCGCCGCTACAAATCCTCCACCCTCGACCATACCTGGAACGGAAAATCCGTCGCCGACATCCTCGACCTCACCACCGATGAAGCCGTGGCGGCGGTTTTCAACCGCCAAGCCCATCATTCCAAAAAGGAACAGAAACTCATCGAACAAATCCAATCCGCTCTCGCACCCCTCCTCGAAGTCGGCCTCGGCTATCTCAAGCTCGGCCAGCCCCTCAACACCCTTTCCGGCGGCGAATCCCAACGCCTAAAACTCTGCCAGCTCCTCTCCTCTTCTCTTCCTGAAAACTCAAAACTGAAAACTAGCAAACTGCTCATCTTGGATGAGCCAACCACCGGCCTCCACTTCACCGACATCGAGCGTCTTCTAACCGTTTTCCGCAAACTCGTCGATGCCGGCCACACCCTGCTCGTCATCGAACACAACTTTGACGTTATCAAATCCGCCGACTGGATCCTCGACCTCGGCCCCGAAGCCGGAAA
Source organism: Luteolibacter sp. (assembly GCA_035468505.1). GTDB lineage: Bacteria > Verrucomicrobiota > Verrucomicrobiia > Verrucomicrobiales > Akkermansiaceae > Luteolibacter. The sequence goes on from DATISV010000101.1 coordinate 5,021, forward strand.
ACACGGCGGTCAACTCATCGCCGCCGGCCCACCCGAACAAATCGCCAAACATAACTCCCCCACCGGAGTGTATCTTCACGAAGCCCTCCACGGAGCGCGGACTTCAGTCCGCCCGAAACGCGGCGCAGCCACAAACCCACCGATCACCGATCACCGATCACTGATCACCCTGAGAGGCGCGCGCCACCACAACCTCAAGAACATCTCCCTCGACATCCCGCGCGACCAATTCGTCGTCATCTCCGGCCTCTCCGGCTCCGGCAAGTCCACCCTCGCGTTCGACATCCTCTTCGCCGAGGGCCAGCGGCGTTTCCTCGACTCGATGTCCACCTATGCGCGCCAGTTCGCCGAGCAGTTGGAGAAACCCGAGATCGACCAGCTCCAGGGCCTGCCACCCACCGTCGCGATCGAGCAGCGCGTCTCCCAGGGCGGCGGCAAGTCCACCGTCGCCACCGTCACCGAACTCTGGAACTTCATTCGACTGTTATATTCCAAACTCGGCACGCTTTACTGTCCGGACTGCCGGGTGCGCGTCGAAAAACAATCCGTCGCCGCCATCGAAACCACCATCCGCGGCCACCTGAAGAAAGCTCCGGTCAGCCTGCTCGCCCCGGTCATCCGCGGCCGCAAGGGC
>DATISV010000102.1:0-3905 GCA_035468505.1 Luteolibacter sp.
GGCGATTCCTACAAGAAGCTCGACAGCCGCTTCAAACTCACCGCTGAGAGCCCGATCAAGAAAAGCGCCGTGATCCTGCATCCGCTCGCGCGCCTCGACGAGCTGGACACTTCCTTGGACAAAACCTCCCACAACCTCTACTTCTCGCAGGCGCACGGCGCGGTGTTCGTGCGCCAGGCGCTGCTGCTGGCCGCGCTCGGCCGGCTCAAGTCGCTGCCGAACCTCATCGACCTCCATCCGTCGAAAATCATCGGATCGATCGACGAATAAGATCACAAAACGAAAAACATATCATCTAACAACCATTCATCATGTGCGGAATCGCAGGATATTTCTCAGCCAAGCCCCTTCCCGAAGACACGCCGGACGTCCTTGACGCCCAGCTCGCCACCATCGTCCACCGCGGGCCCGACGGCCGCGGCCATTACATCGACCGCGCGGCGGGCGTCGCGCTCGGCCACACCCGGCTCGCGATCAACGACCTTGAGGGTGGCTGCCAGCCGCTGCACGCCGTGGACGGCCGCCACGTGCTCACCACCAACGGCGAGTTTTACGATTTCAAGCGCCACCGCTCGACGCTGATGGCGGAGGGCGACCGGTTCCTGACCAAGTCCGATTCCGAGATCGCGATCGGGCTTTACCGGAGAATGGGCCTGGATTTCACCAGGCACCTGCGCGGCGAGTTCGCCTTCGCGCTGTATGACCGGCAGGAGGACGAATTGATCCTGCTGCGCGACCGCTTCGGCGTTCGCCCCTTGTTTTACTGGGTTTCTCCGGACGGCGCGACCATCGTTTACGGCTCCGAGGCGAAGTCCGTGCTCGCCCATCCCGCGGTGCCGGCGCGGCTCGACCGCAAGGCGGCGCTGCACCAACTCATGCAGACCATCGCGCCCGGCATGAGTTCGTTCGAAAACATCATCTCCCTCGATCCGGGCTGTTTCCTCCGCATCCGCAAACGCGGCGGACGGCTCGATATCCAACAGCACCGCTACTGGGATTACGATTTCCCGCGCGAGGAGGAACGACCCGCGGAGTTCGACGAACAGGAGCACGTCGAACGCGTTCGCGACGAACTGATCCGCGCCATCGTCCTTCGGCTCGAGGCCGATGTGCCGGTGGGATGTTATCTCTCCGGCGGCATCGATTCCTGCTGCATCCTCGGCCTGGCCACCGGCGCGATGCAGTCGCCCACGCACGCTTATACCATTTCGTTCGACGACGATTCATACGACGAGGCTCCCATTGCCGCCGAAATGGCGCGGTCGATGAAGGCGGTCCAGGAAGTCATCCATCTCAAGGCGGAGGATTTGTATGGCGAAAATTATATCAAAACCGTGTGGCACGCCGAGCGCACGTTCTACAACACGCTGGGTGTGGCGAAGAACCTGATGTCGAAGCGCGTCTGGGACTCCGGCTACCGCTGCGTGATCACCGGCGAGGGTGCCGACGAACTGTTCGCCGGCTATCCCGCCTTCAAGCGCGACATGTTTCTTCACGGCATCAGCCACGAGCCGGAACACGTTCGCGCGGAATACGCCGCCGCGCTCGAGCGCACCAACGCCTTGTTCAAGGGCGCGATCCTCGCGGAAAACCAGCGCACGCATCCCGCTTGGGAGGCGCTTTGCGGATTCACCCCGTCGTGGATCCAGCCGTGGATGGACACGCTCGACCTCGCCCGCCCGCTGCTTTCCGACGAGCTGACGGAGGAACTCCGCGGCTACGATCCGATCGCCGAGATAGCCTCGCGCATCGACGGCTCGATGCTTGAAGGCCGCCATCCGCTCGACATCGCGCAATACACGTGGAGCAAATGCCAGCTCGAAGGGCAGATCCTCAACTGGGGCGGCGACCGCGTGGACATGGCGAACTCGATGGAATCCCGCCCCGCGTTCCTCGACCACCACCTTGCCGCCACCGCCGTGCAGGTTCCGCCGAGCCTGCGGATCAAGGGCAACATCGAGAAACACGTGCTGCGCGAGGCCGTCAAGGGCGTGCTGCCCGAGACGCTTTATCGCCGCGAGAAATTCGCCTTCATGGCCCCGCCGGCGCACACCGACGAATCGAAGCGCGCGAAGGTCCGCGAATTGATCGACGCCTATCTCAACGAGAACATGGTGGCGGATGCCGGCATCTGCTCGCCGCGGCGCGTCACGGAGTTTCTGGAAAACTACCACCGCGACACCGATCCCACCTCGCTGGTCCGCAAGGACACGCTGCTCAACCATTTGCTCTGCCTGCACATCCTGCACGACCAGTTCATCAAGTGAACAAATCGCACGGACGCTTGCTTCCGCAGGCGGTTTGTTTTCATCTCCGCACATGGATGCTGAAGCGCTCGCAAGTTCCGCCGCCAACGACGCGCAACCGCCCGCCGGCCTGACTGCCACCGCGCACGTGCTGTGGCTCGCCAAGTCCGGCCGCTGGGACGAGGCGCACGACCTTTGCCAGAACCTGCCCGATCCCGATGGTGCCTGGATCCACGCGTGGCTGCACCGCGAGGAAGGCGATTACGGCAATGCCTGTTATTGGTATGAGCGCGCCGGCAAAACGGCCGTTTCCCGTGACGCGTCTTTGGAAAACGAATGGTTCGAGATCGCACGCATCCTTTTATCACCATGAAAACCCTGATCCTTTGCCTCTTGCTTTCGTTGCCCGCACTCGCCGCGCGGCCGAATGTGTTGTTGCTCGGAATCGACGACCTCAACGACTGGATCGGCTGCCTCGGCGGTCATCCGCAGGTCAGGACGCCGCACATCGACCGCCTCGCCGCGCGCGGCACGCTTTTTGCCAACGCCCACTGCCAATCGCCTCTCTGCAATCCGTCGCGCACCGCGCTGATGACCGGCTTGCGTCCCACCACCACCGGCGTTTACGGCCTCGCGCCGTGGTTCCGCAATGTGCCGGATCTGCGCGACCTCGTCTCGCTGCCCCAGGCGTTCCGCCGCGCCGGATATCACATCGCCATCGCCGGCAAGATCTATCATGTCTATCCGCCGGAAAAGGACCGTGCCGCCGAGTTCGATGTATATGGTCCTCCATGCAACTTCGGTCCCTTTCCGGAGAAAAAATTCGTCCAGACACCTTCGTCCATGCGTGCCGTCGATTGGGGCGTTTATCCGGAAAAGGACGAGCAACAGAACGATTGGCAGATTGCCGACTGGGCAATCGATTTCCTCGGCCGCGAACACGAGCAGCCGTTTTTTCTCGGTGTCGGCTTCGGCCGCCCGCATGTTCCGTGTTTCGCCTCGCAACAGTGGTTCGATCTCTATCCGGACGAGACATTGAAGATGCCGCCGATGTTGGAAAACGACCGCGACGACGTGCCGGACTTCGCATGGAAACTTCACTGGAACCTGCCCGAGCCGCGGCTCAAGTGGCTGCAAGAATCCGGCGAGTGGCGGCCGCTCGTCCGCGCCTATCTGGCGTCCACCTCGTTTGTCGATTCACAGGTCGGCCGCGTGCTCGACGCGCTGCATCGCTCGCCCGCGGCGGAAAACACCATCGTCGTTCTGTTTTCCGACCACGGCTGGCACCTCGGCGAAAAGGGGATCAGCGGCAAGAACACGCTGTGGGAGCGCACCACGCGCGTGCCTCTCATCGTCTCCGGCCCCGGCCTGCCTGAAGGGCGGAAAGTCATCCAGCCCGCCGAGCTGTTGGATATCTATCCCACTTTGTTGGATCTTGCAGGGCTCGCAAAAGTCGATGACCTCGACGGCCTATCACTCCGCCCGCAGATCGAAAATACCGAGCAGCCGCGCCGCCCGGCGATCACCACGCACAATCCCGGCAACCACGGCGTGCGCGACGTGCACTGGCGCTACATCCGCTACGCCGACGGTTCCGAGGAACTCTACGATCATTCCAATGATCCCCACGAACACCACAACCTCATCGCCAAGAAGAAG
>DATISV010000103.1:0-9011 GCA_035468505.1 Luteolibacter sp.
TAGCTGTCGGCGTGGACCATGGTGCCGACGCCTTCGTTGGAGAACAGCTCGTTGACCAGCACGCCCTGGCGGCGGCCGTTGAGCACGTGGACGCGCGGGATGCCGCGCGAGCAGGCGGCGGCGGCGGCGCGCAGCAGCGGCAGGCCGGCGAGGTTGGCGCGGCTTTCCAGGCTGGCCGCCTCCGCCGCGCGGATCGCATGGGCGGGGGCGTCGTCGATGAGGATTTCCTCTTCGAGCAGGGCGATGATTTTGGCGACGCCGAGGCCGCGGGCGTATTCGACCACGGCGTCGTCGAGCGGTCCGGTGGCGGAGGCGTCCACCACGGCGGATTGTCCGCGGGCGAGGATGTCGCGGGTTTCCCTGACCGCGGCGGGGTCGGTGATCGGGCGCGGGACACGCGCGGCCATGATCTCGCATTCGAGCGTCCAGTCGTAGAGGTCCTTCAAATCGCCGCCGAGCACGCCGAGCACCAGTTTCACGCCGAGATCCTCGAGCACGGCGAGGTCGAGCAGGGTTTCGGCGATGGCCGGCTCGGGCAGCAGGCCCGCCTCGACGAGCACGAGGAACACCTTGCCCCGGAACTGGGGGATGTATTGGAGCACTTCGCGCACGTCGCTCGGTTGGGCCATGGGGGTTTTCTATCAAAAGCGCCCGCGCGGGCAAGGACGGCGTTGCGGGTGTGCCGCGGGCGTGCTTGATTGCGCCGCAAATGCACGGGGAATTGATCGATCTCTTGCGCCGTCGCGAGGCGGTGATCGCGAACCACCAATGGCGCGACCGCGACGCGCCGGGGCATCTGGAGGCGTTGAAAAACGTCTCGCTGGAAATCGAGGCGTGGACGAGCCGGCACCAGGCGGAACTCGACGCCCGGCTGCGCCATTACCTCGGCAACGCGAGTTTCGCCAAGGCGCTCGCCCATCTCGAAGCGGCGGGGCGGGGGAACTGACGGCGATGAATTGCTTTTCAAGCCGGGCGTCAGCCGTTATCGCTCCGACCGGATATGAAATACATGTTGACGGTGGCGATTGTGCTGGCGGCCTTTATCGCCGGATACAAGCTGGAACCCTCGCTGCGGACCGCATTCACGGTGAAACCGCCGGCTGACGGGACGACTGCGGCTCCGGTCGTGCCGAAGGAACTGGAAACCATCACGATCACCGGGCAGGTCACGTTTTACGACAATGCCGCTGCGCGACTGGTCAACCTGACGCCCGGCACCGAGGTGAAACTGCTGCGGGTGGAGGACGATCAGGCGATCATCATGTCCACCGAGTCGAAAAGCCCGATTTCCATCGATGTTTCCCTGACCAGTCTGGCCGCGCCTCCGCCCGAGCCGGAACCCGAACCAGAACTCGAGCCGGACCCGGTGGTCACCGCGCCACCCGAGCCGGAGCCCGACGCCCTGGTGAAAATCATGCAGCAGAGCATTCAGGACGAGGAGATCGGCGAGTTCCAGGCGGATCAGGTGCGCGAATGGCTCCCCGGACCGGAGGAAACCCATGACGGGGAAACCTATCAGACCGGCACCGTGCTCTACGATAAGCAGATGCTCTTCGGCGACAAGACCCTGAAGGCCAAGGCGCTCATCAAGGACGGCAAGGTGGTCCGCTGGTTCTGGCCGGACCTCGGCATGGATATCAAGTGAAGTGCGTAATGTCATGAAACGGGCGCTCGTGGTCGTTCTGGATTCGGTGGGCTGCGGCCGTGCGCCGGACGCCGCCGCATACGGTGACGAGGGGGCGGACACGTTGGGGCATTTGTTCGAGCGCATTCCGGACTTCGAGTTGCCGCATTTGGCATCGCTCGGCCTCTACCGGATTCTCGGTTTGGAGAAATCCGCGGAGCTGCGGTCCGGCGCGGCATGGGCGCGGCTGACGGAAGTTTCCGCCGGCAAGGACACGACCACCGGCCATTGGGAGTTGATGGGGTATCCGCTCGACGAGCCGTTCGCCACCTTCGAGCGCTTTCCCGCGAACCTGGTGGCGGAGTTGGAACAACGCGGCGGTGTCGAGTTTCTCGGAAACTTCGCCTCATCCGGCACCGAGATTCTCGAAAAGCTTGGCCCGCAACACCTCGCCACCGGGTTTCCCATCCTCTACACCAGCGCCGACAGCGTGCTTCAAATCGCCGCGCACGAGGAAGTCTTCGGACTGGAACGCCTGCTCGACCTGTGCCGGACGGCGCGCGCGCTGCTCGACGAGCGCGGCATCCGCATCGGCCGCGTGATCGCGCGGCCGTTCCTCGGCAAGTCACCGGACGATTTCATGCGCACCGGCAACCGCCGCGATTTCTCGCTCACACCCGGCGAGACCGCGCTCAACCGCCTGCAAGCCGCGGGCGTCGCCACCATCGGCGTCGGCAAGATCGCGGACATCTTCGCCGGGTCCGGCATCGGCGAATCGCATCCCACGAAATACAATGTCGGCGGCATGACCGCCATCGACCGGCTTTGGGCGCGGGAACGTTCGGAACCGCATTTCATTTTCGCCAATCTGGTGGATTTCGATTCGCTCTACGGTCACCGCCGCGACCCGGCGGGCTACGCGGCCTGCCTGCGCGAGTTCGACGAATGGCTCGGCACCTTCCTGCCGCGTGTGCGGCCCGGAGATTTGGTCGTTTTCACTGCCGACCACGGCAACGATCCCTACCATCAAGGCACCGACCACACGCGCGAGCAGGTGCCGGTAATGGCGCTCGGCCAGGACGAGCCGCTGCGCGACGGGGTGTTCGGCGATGTCGCGAAAATGGTGGAATGTCATTTCGGCGGCGGTTGACGCGGTGTTTCGTCTCGACACATCGCACGGGAGTCCCAAAGCTCCCCTTCGTTTCCCCGGCCCCGATGCGGATTGCTTTGTTTGGAGATATTCACGCCAACCTGGAGGCCCTTGAGGCCGTCCTGGCCGATGCGGCGGGGCAGGATGTGGACGATTACGTCTGCATGGGCGACATCGTCGGCTACAACGCCGACCCCGCCGCCTGCCTCGAACGCATCCGCTCGATGAACTGCCCCACCGTGAAGGGGAACCACGACGAGGACGCCTCTTCGACCCACTCGCTCGACAACCTGAATCCCGTGGCCGCCACCGCGCTCGAATGGACGCGCCGCCAACTCAATGACGATCAACGGCAATGGCTGCGCCGCCTGCGCATGGTGCGCCAGGTTTCCGACTTCACCGTGGTTCACAGCACGCTCGACCAGCCGGCGCATTGGAACTACGTGACCAACCGCTTCGACGCGATGTCGAATTTCTCCTACCAGTTCACCCGCGTCTGCTTCCACGGCCACACCCACGTGCCGCGGGTTTACGTGAAAAACGACAAGGTCCACGAGGTGCCGGCCGAGTCGGTCGAGATCGAGGAAAACTCGAAGTATTTCATCAATGTCGGCTCGGTGGGCCAGCCGCGCGATGGCGACTGGCGCGCCTGCTACGCGATCTACGATCTGGATCACAAACTGGTGGTGGTGCGGCGCGTCGAATACGACATCGCCACCACCCAGCGGAAAATCCGCGCCGCCGGCCTGCCCGAAATGCTCGCCGAACGTATCGCCGAGGGCCGCTGAACCGCAGGCGTGGGAATTTCTTCGTAGGACGGCATTGCGCGACTTTCTTGTTGCAAATCAATCTCAATTGCGGATGGTTTCGCCGTGTCACACGCATTGATGGCCGAATTGGAAATCGACAACGCCATGACCTTGAACCAGGCGGGCGTGGGCTGCGATGTGACGATTCGATTTCTCAGCGGCCCGGGTTGTGACCGGCTGCGCGACATGGGATTCTGCGAGCGGATGCAGGTGCGCAAATTGGCCGGCGGTCGGAATCTGATTTGCTCGGTCTGCGGCACGCGGATGGCGATCAGTCGTGAATTGGCGGATCAGGTGATGGTGGCCCCGCTGGGATGAAAACCGGCAGTGTCATGGAGCCAACCCCGGATCATTCCGCCACCATCGCGCTCGTCGGCAATCCGAACTCCGGCAAAACGACGCTTTTCAACGCGCTCACCGGTGCCAACCAGAAGGTGGGCAATTACGCCGGGGTGACCGTGGACATCAAACTGGGCGAAACGCGCACGCCGCACGGCAAGAAGCTGCGGGTGCTGGATCTGCCGGGCTGCTATTCCCTCAGGGCCACCTCGCCCGACGAGCAGGTGGCGGTGAACGCACTCAAGGAAGGACTGGCGGGCAATACCAAACCCGATCTGGTGGTCTGTGTGGTGGATGCCTCGAATCTTGAGCGCCATCTCAGGCTCGTGCTGGAAATCATCGAGCTGCAACTGCCGGTCGTGATCGCCCTCAACATGGTGGACGTGGCGGAAAAAGCCGGCCTGCGTCTCGACCCCGCGAAACTCTCCGAAGAACTCGGCGTGCCGGTGGTGCCGATGAAGGCGAACTCCGGCAAGGGGATCGTCGAACTCAAGCAGGCGCTGCGTTTCCCGCTGCCCGCCGCGCCGCACGCACGCTGGAAATCCGAGGGTGCGGATGCCGAAACCGCGCGCCACGAATTCATCCTCGAAGTCTGCCGCGTCGCCGCGCGACGGCCGGACGCCCATCAACTGACCGTCTCGGACCGGATCGATGTCTGGCTGCTGCATCCGGTCTTCGGCTGGGTGGCATTCCTAGCCACGATGTTCGCCTTGTTCTGGTCGATTTTCTCCTTCGCGCAGATTCCGATGGGCTGGATCGAGCAGGTGCAGGGAGCGGCCGGCACGTGGGTGGAAGCCGCGATGCCGGAAGGCGACCTCCGCTCGCTCATCGTGGACGGCATGATCGGCGGAGTGGGTGGAGTGCTGATGTTCCTGCCGCAGATCCTGCTGTTGTTTCTTTTCATCGGGCTGTTGGAAAGTTCCGGCTACATGGCGCGCGCGGCGTATCTGATGGACGGCGTGATGTCGAAGGCCGGGCTCAGCGGCAAGGCGTTCCTGCCCTTGTTCAGCTCGTATGCCTGCGCGATTCCCGGCGTGATGGCCACCCGCACGATCGACTCCGCCAAGGAGCGCATGGTGGCGATTTTCGTCGCGCCATGGATGAGTTGTTCGGCGCGGCTGCCGGTTTATTTCCTGATCGTGCCACTGCTGTTGCATGAGAAGGAAGGGTCGTGGAAACAGGCCTTGGTCCTGTTCGCGATCTATGCGCTCGGCACGCTAAGCGCCTTCGTGGTGGCGCGTCTGCTGCGCGGACGGCTCGGGCCGGATGAAACCCCGCATCATTTCATGCTCGAACTGCCGCCCTACCGCGCGCCGCAGTGGAGTTATATCTTCCGTCATGTGCTCGACCGTGGGCGAGCCTTCGTGGTCCGTGCCGGCACGGTGATTCTCGGGCTCTCGATCCTGTTGTGGGCGCTGAGCACCTATCCCAAGTCACAGGCTGATGACGAGGCCGAGGCGCTTGCCCACAGCGCGATGGGCCGCATCGGCGCGGTGATCGAACCGGTGGTCAAACCGCTCGGTTTCGACGGCCGCATCGGCACCGCCGTCCTTACCTCCTTCGCCGCGCGCGAGGTCTTCAACTCCTCGCTGGCGATCAATTTCCGGGTCGAGGAAACCGATGACGAGGAGCGGACGCGCGATCTGATCCGCGGTCGCATCGCCGCTGCCACCTGGCCGGACGGCAGCCCGCTTTTCACGCCGCTCGCTTCGTTGTCCGTACTGGTGTTCTTCATCTTCGCCTTGCAATGCCTGCCCACCTCGGCAGTGGTCGCACGTGAATCCGGCTCGTGGAAATGGGCGCTCGGCCAGTTCGTCTTCATGTCCGGATTCGCCTATCTCGCCGCGCTGGTGGTTTACCAGGGCGGCCGGCTTCTCGGTTTCTGATCATGGACTGGCAAACCCTCGCCGCCGCCGCCATCGTGGTGCTCACGCTGGTGGCTTTCCTCGTCCGCCTGGGCCGGCCGCGCCGCAAGCCGGGCTGTGGAAACCGATGTGGCTGCGATTCGGAAAAACGCAAACCGTTCGAATAAGCCGCGCGGCGATCCGTTTATCAGGGTATGAAGAGAACTAATCCGATGTTACGCTGGGCAGCCATTCTGGCACTCGCCGCGGGCAGTGTGAGTTGCATGACCACCTACGACAGCGCGGGCCGACCCGTGCAATCCGTCGATCCCGGACTCGCCGTGGCCGGGGTGGCCGCCGCCGGTCTCATCGGTTATGCCCTGGCCGATGACAATGACCACCATCGTCATTATCGCGGCGGGCACAATCGATACTATCGTGGCCACTACCGCCACTCGCGCCACGGTTATCGTTACTGAGTATCGCGGTAGAGGCGGTGTTCACGAATCCAGCGGCTGACTTGCGGATCGAGCCACTCGTGATTCTCCGCACCGCCAGCCAGCGCCTCGCGAATCGCGGTGGCCGATGCCGGGTGATGCGCGATGATCGGATGCGGCTCATAGCCATCGCGCTCCACCAGCGGCTCGCCGCGTGTGAAGACGATGAACTCGACACACGCCGCCAGCCGCCGCGGCTCCGCCCACTGGTCCAGCGCGGCCCATTGGTCGCCGCCCATGATCCAGAACAACTTCGTCTGCGGAAAACGGGCCACCATTTCCTCCGCTGTTCGATAGGAAAACGACGGGCCTTCGAGCCGCGTTTCGAAATCGTCCACCACCGCCCACGGCAGCTCCGCAGTGGCCAGCTTCAGCATCTTCAGGCGGTCGGCGGCCGGCGCGGGACGGCTGCCGAGCTTGTGTGGCGAAATCCGGCACGGCAGGAAACGCACCTGGTCGAGCCCCAGTGCTTCCACTGCGGTGCGCGCCAGATGGATGTGGCCCAGATGCACCGGATCGAAGGTCCCGCCGAACAAGGCGGTCTTCTCCGGCGCTTTGTCGCAATCCGACATGCGCCAGCATTGCTTCGCGGCGGCGGACGGTCAAGGCGGCCGGAGGGATGGCCACGGATCGGCACTTGGCAATTTCGGAAAAGGCTCCACTTTGCCTGGTATCCAAGCCCATCACCCGCACTCGTTCTCCACCTGCTTTCGCTTGATCGTATCGGATGAAAAAAAACTCCCAAGCTCTTCTTGTCGTGCTTCTGTTTTTTGCGGGGGTGCTGGTTTGGTTCACGCGCAGCTCGCCACCATCCGGCCATGGCATCCCGCTTGCAGGCCAAACGGCACCTGAGCGCGACCCGGATGTCCGGGGTGCTGCCTCGCAAGACTCCCGCGAACCACAAACCATGCCCGATGCGGAAACCGCACGGCGCCTTTCTCCCGAGGGCTGGAAGCCTCCGGCGGTTTTCGCCGGATCGGGACGCCCCGCGCCACAACCGCCTTTCACGCGCGGCGAGAACGCCACCCGCCGCTACGCCGCGCCCGTGAACCGCGAGTTGCCGCGCGGTCCCGGTGCCCGCACCCCGTCCGTGCTCGCCATGACGCCCGAGGATGGCCGGACGCATCTGCTGCCGGAGGAAATCGACCTCCACACGCGGATCGCGCGGCGCATGGTGTTCGATCCCGCCTCGCTCGACCGCATCGTTGACGGGCAGACCTCGCGAATTCTCGTTCCCACTACCGGCGACGAAGTGCTCACGCTGCGGTTTCACGCCGTGAAAACCCGCTCCGACCGCACCCACACGCTGCTCGGGCGTGTGGCGGGCGAGGAGGAAAACAGCGATGCGATCGTGGTCTGGCACGATGGCATCATCCACGGCCAGATCGCCCGCTACGGCATCGACCAGCATCTCGAATACCGCATCATGGCCGACGGCCACATGATGGTTCGCGAACTCGACCCATCCACCATGACCGCCGGTTGTGGCAATCCGAACGGGGGTTTCATGGGCGACGAAACGCCCGAGGGACTGATTGACGAGGGAATTGATATCATTCCCCGAAGCGAGGGAGAGATTGTAGAGGACACACCCGGATGGAGAACCATCGACGTGGTGGTCGGCTACGACGAGGGAGCCCGCGTCGCGGACGGTGGATACGCCCAGATCGAGGGACGCATCATCGCATCGGTGGACCGCATGACACAGGCCTTCGCCAACAGCCTGATCGTGAATACCGAGTTGATGCTGCTGGGGACCATCGAGGATCCGTATTATGTGTTTCCCGGTGCCACGTCAGGTTCGATGAGCGACGAACTCGGCAGTCTGAACAATTTCTCCAACGGCGTGCTGGACGCGGTCTCGGACTTCCACACCCGGCTTGGATCGGACCTGGTCTGTTTCGTGACCAGACAAGCCGACGGCAGCGCCGGCATCGCCTATCGACCCGGACGCAGCAGCATTGTCGCCCGTACCTACATGACGGGCAACCGCATCACTTTCGCCCATGAACTCGGGCATAACCTGGGCTGCGATCACAGCTGGGGTGATTCCTCGCAAAACAATACCTCGTCCCATTACGGCTGGCGCATCGATCCGGATGGTAATTCCGCGACCACCAGCGACCGCGTCCGCACCATCATGGCCTACGACTGGAACTGGGGCAGCGGCACCCGCATCCCCTATTTCGCCAACCCGTCCGTCAGCTTCAACGGCGCGGCCACCGGCGCGGTGAACGGTTACAACGTGCTGGGCGACCTCACCGCGGACCAGCGCTATTATCAGGGAGGTCTCGGCTACAGCAATTCCGATCCGAACAAATACGGCTTCGATGGCAACAGTCCGTCACTCGGCGCGCGCAACGCGAACACCATCAACACCGGCGGGCCCAGCAACTACGGAGCCACCTATGCGTCCAACCGCGCCACGCGCACGGCCTTCGCCGTGGCCAGTCCGCTCGCGGGCGCGGAATGGCTCCTTGGCGAGCCCCGATCCATTCTCTTCACCGGCGGCGACATGAAGGACTCCGCCACCATCGAACTTCACAAGGGCGGCGTCCTGCAGACCACCCTCGCCAACAACCTCAACCCGGCGACCGACCGGGATTTCACCTGGAATATTCCCGACGGCCTGGTTCCCGGCAGCGACTACATGATCCGCGTCGTGCTCAATCGAAACGGCGCAACCCTCATCGCGGACAGCGGTTTTTTCAGTATCGTCGCCGCCGCTCCCAGCGTCATCGCACACTC
>DATISV010000104.1:0-3083 GCA_035468505.1 Luteolibacter sp.
AGCACCGATTCGAAAGGCCGAACGAGCACAAGGTACCACACGTTTTTCCGCGGCTTGTTCGTGTGTGCGGATTTCCACAAGCACTTCCGCGGCACGCTCCGGATCATGCCTAACAGCACCTCGTTCCTCGGCGGACTCGGCCGGGCGCTGAGTGCGTTCCGGCCTTTCAGCAGCGAACAGCTCGTTCGTCTCGAAGACCCGGAGTTTGAGAAATCCTTCAACGTCTATGGCAGCGACGACATCGAGGCGCGCTACATCCTCAGCCCCGGCATGATGCAGCGGATGCTGGAACTCCGCCATCGCTGGAGCGACGAAGTGCGGTTCTCGTTCCTCGACTCCAGTGTCTGCATCGCCATCCAACACCGCCGCAACCTCTTCGAGCCGCATTTGAACCAACCGGCGGACTGCCAGCGGCAGTTGCAGCAGATTGCCGGTGAAATCCGCGTCTGTCTCGATCTCGTGGAGCAGCTCAACCTCAACACCCGCATCTGGAGCAAGAGCTGAGGGACCGCTCACGGCCGGCCGCATGATCGCTCTGAAACAGCCCCCATCTTCCGCTTGCCAGCGGGCGGCGCGCACCTAGGCTGCCACCACAATCGCACATGAAAATCTGGCTCGACGGCAAACTGGTGGACCAATCCGAAGCGAAGATCTCGGTCTTCGATCACGGTCTTTTGTATGGTGACGGAGTGTTCGAAGGCATCCGTTTTTACAGCGGCCGGGTGTTCCGGCTGGAGGAACACATCCAGCGGCTATTCGACTCCGCCCGCGCCATCATCCTCAAAATGCCGTGGACCCAGGAGGAGGTCTGCCGCCACACCTGCGAAACCGTGGCGGCCAACGGGCTGACCGACGGCTACATCCGCCTGGTCGTCACCCGCGGCGCGGGCGAACTCGGTCTCAATCCCTACCTGTGTCCGAAGCCCTCGATGTTCATCATCGCCTCGACCATCCAGCTTTATCCGGAGGAGTTCTACCGCGACGGGCTCTCCATCATCACCTGCGCCACCCGCCGCCCCACGCCTGCGGCGCTGATGCCGCAGGTGAAGTCGCTCAACTACCTCAACAACGTGATGGCGAAGGTGGAGGCGATCCAATGCGGCGCGATGGAGGCCGTGATGCTCAACGAGCAGGGCTACGTGGCCGAGTGCACCGGCGACAACCTGTTCCTGGTGAAAAACGGCACCCTCGTCACGCCGCTCATCAGCGACGGCGCGCTGGACGGCATCACCCGCTCCGTGATCATCGAGATTGCCGGCGACCTCGGCGTGCCGGTGGTCGAAAAATCGCTCACGAGATATGATATCTTCACCGCCGACGAATGTTTCCTCACCGGCACCGCCGCGGAAGTGATCCCGGTGGTGGAACTCGACCGCCGCACCATCGGCAGCGGCAAGCCCGGCCCGCTCACCGCCCGTTTTCTCGACGCCTTCCACAAACTCGTCAACAGCACCGGCACGCCGATTCAATGAAGCGGATCGATCACCGCACGACACCAGGTTCCACGGAATGAAATGTGATTTCTGCGAGCGCAAGGCCACGGTTTTCCTCACCCAACTGGTCGAGGGGCAGATGAAAAAAGTGTGTCTTTGCGACGACTGTGCGAAGGAGCGCGGCGTCACCGATCCCACGGGATTCTCGCTCGCCGACCTGCTGCTTGGCGGAACTCCCGTTGCCGGCACGGGCGGCGGCAAGGCGAAATCCGCATCGCGCGGCGGCGGGCGCAAGTGCCCGTCCTGCGGTTTCACCCTCGAGGACCTGCGCAAGGTGCGGCGTTTCGGCTGCGGCGATTGCTACGCGACCTTCGCCGACGAGGTCGGCCAGATTCTGCAGGGCATGCACAAGGGAGTCTCTCACACCGGCAAGGTGCCGTCCGGCATGATGGCCCGGCATGTGCTCAAGCAACGGCTCGACGAACTGCGCGAGAGGCTTGAACAAGCCGTGGTCGCCGAAAGTTACGAGGAAGCCGCCGGCATCCGTGACGAAATCCGCAATCTTGAGGAAAGTTCGAAATCATGAGGTTGTCCCGGATTCCAGCTTCTCGGCATTTCAGCCATTCAGCTTTGATTTCCCCATGATGCGTTTTTCCACCCTGATCAAGTATCCCGCCGACTGGATGGCCGGCGGGCAGGGACTGCATGACTCCGTGTTGACTTCGCGCATCCGCCTCGCGCGCAATCTCCGCGGCCATCCGTTTCCCGGTTGGGCGCGGCGCGAGGAACGGACGGCCACGCTGGAATTGATGCGCACCGCGGTCGAGGCGCTGCCGGTCATGAAGGACGCGTTTTCGCAGGAACTCGGCAGCCTCAGCAACGTGCAGAAACAGGTGCTGGTGGAACGCCACCTGATTTCCCGCGAGCACGCCGCGCGCGGCAACGGGTCGGCCGCGGTGATCGAACGCCGCCAGACCTACAGTCTCATGCTCAACGAGGAGGACCACCTGCGGATGCAGGCGATCCGCCCGGGTTTGCAGCTCGCCTCGGCCTATGAAGCGCTCTCCGAACTCGACACCGAACTCGAGGAATCGCTCGAATTCGCCTTCGATCCGAAACTCGGCTACCTCACCACCTGCCCCACCAACCTCGGCACCGGCCTGCGCGCCTCCGCCATGCTCCACCTGCCCGCGCTCGTGCTCAGCGATCAGATCGGTCAGGTGCTCCAGGCCGTGAACAAGATCGGCCTCGCTGTCCGCGGCCTCTACGGCGAAGGCACCGAGTCGCTCGGCAACCTCTATCAGATTTCCAACCAGTCCACGCTCGGCGAGAGCGAGGAAACGATCATCCGCCGCCTCGAACGCGTCATCTCCGAGGTGGCCACCCACGAGCGCAACGCCCGCGAAAAGCTGCTGGAGGACGATCCGGCGATGGTTTCCGACAAGATCGGCCGCGCCTACGGCATCCTGCGCCACGCCCATTTGATCGAATCCAAGGAGGCGCTCGGCCATCTCTCGCTGCTCCGCTTCGGCGGGATCCTCGGTTTTTTCCCGGAAGGCACCGTGGTCCTGTGCGACACGCTGCTGATGGACATCCAGCCCGCCCACCTCCAGCTCCACGCCGGGCGGCAGCTCCAGCCCGAGGACCGCG
>DATISV010000105.1:0-4530 GCA_035468505.1 Luteolibacter sp.
CCTGTGCCGACTCCGGCGACGAAGGCGTCGATCTGGCCGTCGGTATCACGCCAGATTTCCTCGGCAGTCGTCTAGCGATGGACCTGCGGGTTGGCCGGATTGTCGAACTGCCCGGGGCCGAACGCGCCCGGTGTTTGCTCAAGCAGTTTTTTCGCCATCGCGATCGCGCCGCCCATGCCGCGGGCGCGCGGGGTCAGCACGATTTCCGCGCCGAGCAGGCGCAGCAGCACGCGGCGCTCGATCGACATGCTCTCGGGCATGGTCAGGACGCAGCGGTAGCCTTTGGCGCGGGCCACGAAGGCGAGCGCGATGCCGGTGTTGCCGGAGGTCGGCTCGATGATCAAGCCGCCGGGCTTGAGCGAGCCGTCCTTTTCCGCCGCCTCGATCATGGCCTTGCCGATGCGGTCCTTGACGCTGAAGAGCGGGTTGAAAAACTCCGCCTTGACGCAGATTTCGGCATGCAGGCCGGCGGTCACGTGGTTGAGGCGGATCAACGGGGTGTTGCCGACGGTGGCAACCATGTTCGGGGCGATGGGCATGGTGTGATGGGGTTGTGGATCGGATGGAGATTCAAAACCCTCAGCGCGGCGCGTCAAGGTCCGGCACTCCCGATATCCGGATTTTTTGGGATTGAATCGCCCGCCCGCACCGGTAGAAAGCCCGCATCCTTCCAGCCGCTGTAGCTCAGGGGTAGAGCAGCTCATTCGTAATGAGCAGGTCGTCGGTTCAAATCCGACCAGCGGCTCCATTCATATTCGCTCGGTTATGAATAATGGCCGTCATGACAAATCATGGCAGCGTGCTTTTTTGTTCATTCCCCTCCCTCATTTTCTGCAACGCGAGGTCGCGTAGGCGGATGGGCTGATAGGTCAAACCTTTGGAGGTGGGAGTCACACATTTTCCCACTTGAGCTTTTTCCCTCCAGTGGCAGAATTCCGCCATGGAAAAGGCACTCACCATCCGCCCGGACGCCAAAGGGCGTATCACCTTGGGCAAGTTGGCGCGTGGAGTCAGCAGTTTTCATGCAACGACCGACTCGAAAGGCCGGATCATTCTTGAACCCTTCACGGAGATTCCCGCCCGCGAGAAGTGGCTGTTCGACAACAAGCCCGCGCTGGCCGCCGTCAAGGAGGGTCTCGGCCAAGCCGCCCAAGGCCGCGTGAATCCGCGCGGCAGCTTCTCCAGGTTCGCCAACGCCGAAATCGACTGACCCGTGACCTTCGAACTGCTGTTCACGGATCAGGCGGGTGCCGACCTCGACTCGCTTGAAGCCGATGCCGGTCTGGCGAAACGGCTCAAGGCCGTGAGGAAGGCGCTGGGTTTGTTGGAAACGAATCCTCGCCATCCGGGTCTGAACACCCACAAATTCAGCTCACTCGAAGGACCGCGCGGAGAAGAGGTTTTCGAGGCTTATGCCGAAAACAAGACACCCGCCGCGTGGCGGATTTTCTGGTATTACGGGCCTGAGAAGAAGCAGATCACGATCCTCGCCATCACCCCGCATCCCTGATCTGAAATCCACAATCTTCGATCTCTTGAAGCCAAATGTGGATCGTCAATACTACTGCGGAACGCACTTCCTTCGTTCTACAGGTCCACACCATCTCTACACCCTCCCCTGCGGCAGGATCGCCCGGAATGCGCTCGGGCTTTTGCCGGTGATCTCGCGGAATCGGCGCGAAAAGTAGAACTCGTCGCAGAATCCGAGATGGTCGGCGATCTGTTTGTCGAGCAGGGTGGTCGTCTGCATCAGTTCGCAGGCGCGGTCGATGATGCGGGCCGAGCGGTAGCGGGCCGGCGACTCGCCGACCAGACGCTTGAACCGCTGGCGGAATGCGTGGGTCGGCATCGCGAACCGGGCCGCCACCTCGGCGATCGACAGGCTGCCGCGCGGGTCGCTTTCCAGCATGGCGCGCGCCCTCAGCGCCCATTCGAGGTCGTCCTGTCCTCCGGTCCGCCCCGTTCCCTGCCACAGCAGCTCGGCCAGGACGGCTTGCAGGCGGCAGACTTCGATCCATGCCGGGTCGGTGCCCGGCCGCCCGGATGGCCCGAGAATCGATTCCAGTTTCCGCGCCCAATGTTCGGCGTTCCGGGTTTGCATCACCGGCATCGCACGATCCAACAGGCAGGATGACTCCCACAAGCCGAACACCGGGCCGTCGAAAACCAGATAGAACTCGGTCCAAAGCGTGTCGGGCAGCGGGCGGTAGAAATGCCGCAGTCCGGGAAACCCGAGCACCAGGCATCCCTCCGCGATCTGCTGGGCGAGGCCATGGCCGTCCTCATAATTTCCCCCGCCCCGGACCACGAGCGCCAGCGAGTAGTGTCCCGGATCGCGCCATTCCTGCATCCCCGCATGAGTGAGCCAGCCGGCGGCGAGAATCCGACCCAGGCGTTGCGGCGTCGCATGGTGAAATCTCAGCCCATGTGGCCGCGAATCCGCAATTTCTTCGCGATTGACGGCAGGGGTCGGATGCGATGCGGCGGGTTGCATTATCCACAAGTCGGATGTTCCGGAGGATGCAAGCAGTGGAAATTCAGTGGATAAAGCACGAATTTCCGACATGATTTCCACAAACGCCCAGCCGGGACAGGTTTCGAAATCCACAAGCATCAGCCAGCAATGATCCATGGATTTTCAGCCACCGGCAGTGCATTCTGTCGCCAGAAACTCACGCCCATGCCCTCCCTCTGGTCCGACGATTCCGAACTGTTCGCCCTCTGCCGCAACGAGTTGTTCACCGCCGTGGTTGGCGACGTGATGGACAAACTCGGCCTGCTGAAACAATTCCTGCCGGCGAAAATCCAGCCGCTGCGCGAGGACATGGTCACCGTGGGACGGGCCATGACCTTGCTCGAAGACGACGTCTACGCCGAAGCCTCGCCCGGCAGCCCCAACCCTCTCAATACGAAACACTTCGGCTTGATGCTCGAAGCGCTCGACGACCTGAATACCCATGAAATTTAAATCTTCACGGGCTCATCGCCGTCCTACGCGCTGTGGGGCGAGCTGATGAGCACGCGCGCGATGAAACTCGGGGCCGCCGGCGCGGTGGTGGATGGCTACTCGCGCGACACCACTGGCATCCTGGGTTTGAATTTCCCCACCTTCTCCTACGGCCGCTACGCGCAGGACCAGGGACCTCGCGGCAAGGTGATCGATTTCCGCGTGCCGCTCGAAATCGGCGGCGTGCGCGTCAATCCGGGCGACATCGTCTTCGGCGACATCGACGGCGTCTGCATCGTCCCGCGCGAGGCGGAGGAGGAAGTCATCGCCAAGGCGCTGGAAAAGGCCCGCGGCGAGAAACTTGTCAGAAAAGCCATCGAAGACGGCATGAGCGCCCGCGAGGCATTCGACCGTTTCGGCATCATGTAACTCACACCATGAAAATCACCGAGGTCAAAGTCTGGCTCGTCGAGGGCGTCAAATACAACTGGACGATGATGAAAGTCATCACCGACACCGGTCACACGGGTGTCGGCGAAGCGACCAACTGGCCGGGATCGCCGATCATCGAGGCGGCGGCGAAACACGTCGGCGAACGCGTGATCGGCCTCGATCCGCTGCGCACGGATTTCATTTGGACCAAGCTTTACCGCGACCTCAACTGGATCGGGCCGTTCGGTGCGTCGATGTGCGCGATCAGCGGGCTCGACATGGCCCTGCTCGATCTAAAGGCGAAGGTGCTCGGCGTGCCGATGTATCAACTTCTCGGTGGTGCCTTCCGCACTTCAATCCCGCTTTATGCCAACTACTGGTTCACCGGCGGCGGCCACACGGCGGAGGACTACGCCGCGCAGGCGCGCAAGGTGAGGGAGGCGGGCTTCGGGGGACTGAAGTTCGATCCCTTCGCCCACACCAATTATCTCTACGGCACCGATCTCAACACCAATCTCGCGCTGACTACGGAAATGCAGGACCGCGCGGTCGAAGTCACCAAGGCGGTGCGCGAAGCCATCGGTCCGGAGATGGACATGATGATCGAAACGCATGCCATGATGAACGGCCAGATGGCGGTGAAAATGGCGGAGCGGCTCGCGCCGTTCGGTATGACCTGGTATGAAGAACCCGCCGGCCCGGAAAGCGCCAACACCCTGCGCGCCCTGCGCGAACGCCTGCCGGGCAACGTTTCGATCTGCGTCGGAGAGAGACATTACACGCGCCACAACTTCCGTCCGGTGTTTGAACAACACATCTGCGACATCGTCATGCCCGACATCACGCGCTGCGGCGGACCGTCGGAAATGAAGCGCATCGCTACCATGGCCGAGGCCTACAACGTGCTCGTCGCACCGCACAATCCGAACGGTCCGCTCTCCACGCTCGCCAGCGCCCATGTCTGTGCCGCGATTCCGAATTTTTTCCGCTGCGAATACATGTTCAACGACGTGCCCTGGCGCGACGCGGTGCTCACCCACCCCATCGACGTCCGCGACGGGCAGTTGCATCTATCAGACCGCCCCGGACTCGGTGTGGACCTCGTCGAGGAGGAACTGGAAAAACACCCCGGCATCCGCGGACTGCACGAA